>NZ_DIAC01000001.1:4535-31019 GCF_002414625.1 Methylophaga sp. UBA5088
TTTCCTTATTTCAAGGCCTGATCGCCATTGTCGCTTAAATACAACAAAAGTCAGCTTTTGTATCAATGTCACAAAACTGTAACGTTTTCTTCATCATGCTGAAACATAACAAGCCTAAGGTGTGCGGGACTTCGGCTCTTACCGAATTGATAAACCAACCTAGAGGATAGTCCCTTGAAATTGAAAACAACATCTTTATTAATTGCCGGTACCTTGTTTGGTGCAGCAATGTTGCCTGCTCAGGCAAACAACGAAGCGATGGCTGACCTGTTAAAAGTCCTTCGTGACAAAGGCACCATCAGTGCAGAAGACTACAACATGCTGAAAAACGCTGCAGCAGCTGATCAAGAAAAAACTGAAGCTGCTCAAGCTGAAGTGAAAAAACAAGTCGCTGAAGCAACTGCAGATATGCCAAAAATTACCACTGATGGCAAGTTAGTTGTTGCAGACAGAGAAGGTAACTGGGAATTCCAACCTATCGGTCGTGTGATGTGGGATGCCATCTCTGTAGACAATGATGGTTTATACGATGGTACTGCAGGTGTAGGTGATAACGAAGGTCGAGGAACTGAATTACGTCGTGCACGTTTGGGTTTCCAAGGTTCGATTTATGACTGGAGCTACAAATTTGAAGCTGACTTTGCTGGCGGTGATGCATCAATTAAAGATGCTTATGTTGGTTACGGCAACAAACTAAACGACAGCACCAAATGGGGTGTAAAACTTGGTCAATCTCACATAGCTTTTGGTTATAACACTAAAGCTAGCTCTAAATACATGAGCTTTATTGATCGCCCATTCTATGCTGATTCAGCTTTATCACCTGCTCGTGAGAGTGGTGTTGCATTCCAGTTGAATGACAAAGATTATCGTTGGTTATTAGCATCATCTTTAACAAGCGGTGAAATCGACGGTGGTGAAACTGATGTAGATGATGCAGATACATGGGCAGTTCGCGGTTCATTCGTACCATTTATGCAAGACAGCAAACACATGTTACAAGTTGGTTTGGGTTATTTGAACCGTGGTAACGGTGATGGTTCATTCCGCTACCGTCAACGTGCTGTTAGCCACATTACTTCAGAGCGTCCAATTGACACTTCTGTAGCAGATTATGATGGCTCAAAAGCATTCACAGCTGATGTTTTAGGTATCTACGGCCCATTCCACGCTTTAGCTGAATACGTAGACTACACAGCTGAAAGTAACTCAAACTCAGATCAAGAATTCACTGGCTATTCAGTTGAAGCTGGTTACTTCCTGACGGGTGAATCTTACAAGTGGAAAAAAGGTTATAACTCTGGCGTTTCACCTAAATCTCCATATGGTGCGTGGCAGTTAGTTGCTCGCTTTGAAAACATTGAAACCGAAGGTTTAGTCGGCGGAAGTGTACAAACTGAAGACGAAGCAGATAAATTTACATTGGGTGTGAACTACATTCCACGTAAAAATATTCGTTTAATGCTGAACTACGACAAAGTTACCGATCTGACTGTCGATGGCGCAAGTTCAGATGCAGAACCATCTGCACTTAAATTCCGTGCGCAAGCATTCTGGTAGGTCTTAACACTGGAAAGCACTGATAAAAGCCTCACCCCAGGGTGGGGCTTTTTTCTGATTAGGAGATATTAGCAAGAGAAGATAAGACGATGACACAAGAAGAATTACACCACTATCACTCATTACAGGAAATTCTCAGTCATGGACGTCTGACAGCTCTGTTTCAACCCATTATATCTCTACACAACCAACAGATTTTTGGTTATGAGGCACTGATTCGTGGTCCGTCTGATGGCCCACTCCATTCGCCTGTGACCTTATTTGATACTGCTCTCAAGCATGATTGTTTGGCTGAGCTGGATTTACTCTGTCGAGAAACGGCGATCAAACGCTATGGTCAACTCGGCCTGAAAGAAAAACTCTTTATCAACACCACGCCTGTCGCCCTTCTGGATAACAATTATCCACATGGATTGACTTTACAATATGTTGAAATGGCGGGCTTATCAGCAGAACAAGTCATCATTGAGCTCACTGAACAGTATCCGATTGATGACTATGAATTAATGCGAACAGCCACCGAACATTATCGCGATATGGGTTTTTCGATTGCGATTGATGATTTGGGTGCGGGCTATTCTGGCTTACGCACCTGGTCTGAACTCAAGCCTGATTTTGTCAAACTGGACCGCCACTTTATGCAGAATATTCATGAAGATCGGCAAAAGCGCCAATTTGTGCAGTCCATGATTGATATTGCTCAAAGTATCGGCTGCCAGGTGATTGGTGAAGGCATTGAAGTTCGTCAGGAATATATCACCGCACAAAGTCTGGATATGCGCTTTGTACAAGGCTATTACTTTGGCCGTCCTAATCGTAATCCACAAAAAGAACTCGATAACAGTCTGTTTGCCCAACGCAAAGAAACAACGATACAACGAACAGGTCGTCCAAGAGCGAATACCCTTGTTAGCAGCTTGCTGACAGATTTAGATCCGGTCAGACATAACGATACCATTGAGCACATTTCTGATCGTTTTCAGAAAGCGTTAAAACTGAATGCGTTGCCGGTTGTTGATGATAATAATCGTGTCGTGGGTATCATGTGGCGCGATGATTTTATGACACTTTACGCCAGCCGTTTTGGTCGTGAACTGTACGGAAGAAAACCCATAAAAGACTTTATGGATAAAAATCCCATCGTCGTTGAAACTGAGCTGCCATTGAAAAAACTCAGTTATCAAATCACCAGCCAGGAAGCACATCACCAGCACAGTGCCTTCGTCATAACGGAGCAAGGCCGCTATCGCGGTGTAGGTAGTTTGATGGACTTGCTACGTCAGATTACCGATATGCAAATCACCATGGCTCGCCATGCCAACCCGCTGAGTGGTCTGCCAGGAAATGTGCCATTAAGTGAGCATACCCGTGAGATTATCGAGCAAAATAGGGATGTCACTGTCTGCTATTTTGACTTGGATAACTTCAAACCCTACAACGACATTTATGGTTACGGTAAAGGCGATAAAGTGATTAGCCTCACAGCTAAAACGTTAACTGAACATGTCGACCAGGAGATCGACTTTGTCGGGCATGTGGGTGGCGATGATTTTATCATCTTGTTTGAAAGTAAAGACTGGCGACACCGTTGCCAAAAGATTCTGGAAGCATTTGAGGCACTTTACCCACAGCTATACAATTTGCGTCATCTGCAACAAGCAGGCATCAATGCGGTTGATCGCCATGGCAATGAAACCTTTTATTCACTGCTTAGCTTATCGATAGGTGCTGTGCGCATTTTAGACTTCCCGAATATCCAGGCAGAGATTGATCTGACCGAATATGCCAGCAAAGCAAAATCAATGGCTAAGCGAATCGCTGGAAACAGCCTCTATCAGCTAGAGGCGACAGAAAAAAATATGAGTAATCAGAAACCGAAGATACGCTTGGTCACGGAGAAATAAACGGCTTAAACTGCCGCTTCGTAAGCAACCTGTTCGAGTACAAACTCGACACGCTGACGAACTTTCTCACGTGTTTCGCGGAAGATGGCCATCACTTCCTCTTCACTACCCCGCAGCTTGGCCGGATCAGGCAAAGGCAGATGCACCTTAACTGTATGCGGGCTGAGTAGAGGGCACTGCTCTTCAGCGTTATCACATAGTGTGACTAACAAATCTGCCCATTCCAGCATTTCACCATTCACACGAATTGATTCCTGCTGAGAAATATCAATGCCGACTTCAGACATAATTTTGATGGCACGTTGGTTTTGTCCATGTGCTTCAATACCAGCCGATTTAATTTCAATTTCTTCGCTGGCCAAAGCTCTTGCCCAACCCTCAGCCATTTGTGAACGACACGAATTGCCAGTACACAAAAACATGACTCTAATCTTTTCCATTTCTAACCCTTTCTTTATAGCAGGCCGACCTTAACAAACCAATATGACAACGCCGTTACGGCAACATAACATTCTGATTTATTGTTAATTCCTAATTCAGACTTGAAGCGAACAGCATCGCTTCTGTTAAAATGCCTGTTTATCAAAGAATAAAGACGTCCATTGTGAAAAAACTGATCGCACACATCCTCATCTCAGCGGCACTGTTGACTCCCGTCCTTGCTCAAGCTCAAACCACACGTTACGTATCTGATAAGCTCGAAATCACCATGCGGAATGGTCAAGGCGTGAAGTTCAATATCCGTAAAATGCTCGAGTCTGGTACACGACTCGAAGTACTGGAAACGGATCCAGCAGGTTATTCAAAAGTCAGAACGACAGATGGCGTTGAAGGCTGGGTGTTAACCCGTTATCTGACCAACACACCGAGTGCTCGTGACCAACTTGAAGCCAGTCAAAAGCGTGTGGCCAATTTAGAACTTGAAATCGCTAAATACAAAGAAGAAATTTCATCACTCAGTAATCAAAATTCTGACGTTGATACACAAAACATGTCGTTGAAAGAAAAATCACAACGTTTGAGCAAAGAACTGGACGACCTCCGTCGTACCGCGTCAAATGCTGTGGCTTTAGATAATGAAAACCGCCAGCTAAAAGAAAAGCTGCAAGAAATTGATCATGAGAACCAGTCATTAGTCATCGAAAACAATGCCTTAAAAGATAACAGTACCCGAAGCTGGTTCCTTATTGGCGCCGCTGTTTTATTCGCAGGTATCTTGTTAGGCATCATCCTACCGCGCCTAAAAGTTCGGAAAAAGGATAGCTGGGGCAGCCTCTGATAACAGATTATTATCTCGTCAATAAAAAAGGACGCATCGAGCGTCCTTTTTTTGTTTCATACAACCAGTCTATCAAGCACGTTTTTTGTGTCCATCTCTCAGATGAGACAAGCCTTCTCCAGCTAAAGAGCCACCATCAATCTGATACGCCTTACCAAAGCCTTTCACATAACGGCCACCGATAGGATTCAGCTTAAATAACTTAAAGTCACTCAATTGACTTAAGTTTTGTATGCGATCGCCATGACGATCGGTTAAACACTGAATACCCACATCCCAGTCTGCAGAATCGACAGGCAATAGTTCTGTGGTCACATTGTACTGAACACGAAGACGAGCAAATAACTCCGCAGCAGAATCTTCATCTTCAATAATTAATACTGAAGCTCTAGGGTGATGCTGCAAGTTTTTAGCGTGAACTGCGATTTCACTGATTAATACATATAAACAATCTTCTCCCACCGCGAAGGGCGCGTAGGAAGCATAAGGTTCATCTTCTTCGGTTAATGAGGATAGCAGCAAACTTTTTCTGCTGTTGACCATCGCCATAATCTCTTGACTGATTTTCTCTTCTAACCCTTTATTATTCATTACTCTATTCTCACTGATATTGTTGTTGCATGGCCAGAAAACGTTGTTTTTGTTCTGCTAACAACTCGCCTTTTTCATCTCGGCCAAGAAAGACTTTAAAAATCACCTCGCCCTCGGCATTTTCAAAAACAAACGCGTAACTCTCTCGGCCACGGTGCTGTTTATCTTGAAAACGAATATGGTTTACTAACTTAAGATTTAAGTGTCCATGAAAGCCTGGCACCGGACCTGATAAATTATAAAAACCTTCCGCTACAGAGCCTTTCGGAAAAGGCCCCATAAACTCAAACACACTGCCGCCATGCAATACGATGGTCGTCATAGTACCCCAATCAGCCAGTTGCTCGAGTAATGCTTGAGCCTGCTCACCTGGCATTGTTACTTCATTAGACATAGCTGCTCCTTAAAAATCATACTTCACGCCAAGACGAATATCTTTGCCCGGCATATAGAGTTGTTGAAATGCGACACGATAGTGTTGATCAGTCAAATTATTCACAGTCAGATCAATCGTTAAGTTTTTAACATCTTTCGATGTCCAGCTTGTGTAGAGATCCACTAATGTATAGTGCTCATAGTCAGTATTGATATCATTCGGTCGATGCTTCTGACTTTCAATCCGCGTTAGCCTCAAACCTGTTTTGAGGGTATTTTTAAGCCAAGCATTATTCATATCCAATACCCATTTATCTGCAGGGATTGTCGAGATGGCTTCTCCCGTATTCTTATCTTGCCCCCTGGTTTGGCCATAACTCAATAGGGCATTGAATGTATTCAATTGATAATTCATGGCTAGCTCAAAACCTTGCAACTCTGCCTTATCAATATTTCTGTAATAGGTATTACCTGGATTGGGAATAGGGAAAAAGACCGGGTCATCAACTCGTTGTTCGATGAAGTTATCTACATCGTTATGGAAAATATTAGCGTTTAACGTTAATGAATCAGACGATTTCAACACATCAGGCATTGTATATTGAGTCATTAACTCCCAGTTTTGAGACTCTTCTGGCTTCAAATCCGAGTTTGGAAGGAAGGTATTACAAAATCCTGGCCCCATACAAAAGTGCGTTCCAGATGTATAGAGCTCTTCGGATGAGGGTGCTCTAAAAGCTTCATCATAACGTAATGTGACATTTAACAGATCGGTTGGCTGCCAAACTAAAGCAGCAGATGGAGAAAACGCATTATCACTGTGTTCTTCGTTTAAGTTTTCTGCTTCTGTTTTGAAATAATCATAGCGTGCGCCTAACTCCACATGCCACTTCTCTGCTACAGGAAGATGAATCTCTGAAAAGGCCCCCCATACATCGGTCGTTGCCGTTGGCGGTAATGGCCTATCGACACCACCGCGATCTGCATTTAATTTATCCTGATATCCATCCACCCCGTAGATAACAGCTATGTCACCAAACTCACTACGGTTATGAATATTCATTCCCACTGTCCGAATTTCAGTGTCATCAAAGCGTCCATCCGAAGTCCGACTTTCATCCATTTTAGTACGATCCCAATACAAAGTAAGCTTGGTATTCAACAACGGGTTGTTAGGATTGTATTGATAGTCAAATGACGCTTGATCTGTCTGCGTTTTTCTATCTATCAAGAAGTTTGATGTGGAAACATCTGCTGCCCCATTTGATGGAATGCCACCGTAATTGTACGAGCGACGAAAGTTAAATGTCGCCATCTGATCGTTATCGATAAACCAGTCCAGCTTAGCTAACACACCTTTGTCGCGATTTGCTGAGTTTTGCAGATCATCGCCATTCCCCAGTTCCAAGTCATTGCCATCACGATAGTAACCCGATAGCAGAAAATCAACATTGCCAAAACGACTAGCCAAAGCACCGGTTGTTGTCCACTTATCACCGTTTGATTGATAACCTTGTTTCACAAAGCCGCCCAGATTATCTCCATCCAAGAGATCAGCCGCATGAATAGTATTCTGTGACACAACACCACCTAACGCACCTGACCCCCATAAAGAACTGCTCGGCCCTCGAAGTACCTCAACATTTTTTAAGAGTGATGGGTCTAAAAAATACGTAGGTCGATGACCTGATTCAAAATTCTGTCTAACCCCATCAATCAATTGCAAAACACGGTTTCCACCCAAGCCACGGATATTGACTCCCTGAACTTGTTCACGAGGGCCACCAGTTAATGTGACATTAGGTAAATAGTTAATAACTTGAGGAACAGAAGTGGCTTGTTGTCGTGCAATATCATCCTGACTGACGACACTGATGTTACGGCTTGCACTATCACCGTCAGTGTTTCTTGTTGCTGTGATAGTGATTTCATCGAGGCTTTGTTCCGCAGCGATGGCTGCGCCACCGCTTACTGTTAATAAAACAGGCACCTGCATTAGCAAGGCTAACTTTCTTAATTTCATCGTAATTGTTCCTGACTTAAAAAATATGTCGAGAAAATTACCACTTAACGATAATGAGATCAATTATCATTTACATATAGATTAACAATTTATCAGATATCAAGTAGAATGCGATTCGTTGTGTATGCCCATTTCACTTTAACTAACATATCGACTGAACTTTTTATGATGAAGAATAAAAGAATCCCTTCTCTTTTCTGCGCTCTATGGCTTTTAATGCTGACTTTGCTCACAGCCCCAAGCAGCTATGCGGACTCTAATAATTCCCGCCTGGTCAGTGTTGACGGCAATGCCACTGAGATTTTGCTCAACCTGGGATTGGAAGAGCATATTGTGGCTGCAGACTTAACCAGTCAGCCCTTGTTATCTCAGCCAGTTGAGAATTTAGGTTACCATCGGACATTATCAGCAGAAGGATTGCTCCAGTTACATCCTGATTTAGTTATCGGTAGCAATCATATGGGGCCAGCCCCCACTATCGCGGCCCTCAAAAAAGCACATATTCATGTACTCCAACTTGATAGTCCAACGACATTGGAGCAGCTTGAAACAAATATAACGCTGTTAGCATCTCGGCTAAATGCAGAATCAGCAGCGCAAACACTTATCGAACAGCTTCAAATAAGGCAGTCAGCCTTGCTAGAGAAACAGCTCGCACACAAGCCAACTGTAGTATTTCTGCTCGATATTGGTGAGCGTGGTTTATCCCAAGCGGGCAGTGACACCACTGGCGATGCACTCATAAAACTACTGGGCGGTAAAAATATCAGCCAGTTTAGTGGTTACAAATCCATCTCAGTTGAAGCTTTATTAGCCGTCAACCCGGATATTATTCTGGTTGGTAGTCGTTCTGACAGCTTGGATAGCGCTAACAAGCTCGTCAAACGTCAGCCATTACTGCAACATAGCCAAGCGGCTAAAAATAATCAGATAGTGAGTGTGAATGCAGCGACCTTAATTGCCGGGCTCAGCCTCGGTGCTCTGGCGGAAGCTGAACGACTGGCAGATAAACTCTACTAGCCATCGACTCGTGACTATGCCCTACCAATCGCTATTCCGAAAGCTGGCGTGGCCAGTTCTGATCAGCCTGCTTGTCATCGGTATTATTTTATCTCTGACATCTGGCCCCATGAAGTTATCAAGCTGGCAGAGTTTGTTAACTGTCTGGGACGGTTTATTCCATACCGATCTTAGCCGTCTAAATGACTATGAGAAGGTCGTTATCTGGGATCTTCGCTGGCCTCGTACGCTGCTAGCTTTGTTTATTGGCGCCTTATTGGCCATCTGTGGCGCCGTCACACAAGGCTTGTTTCGAAACCCTTTGGCTGATCCAGGCATCATTGGTGTGTCTTCTGGTGCAGGGCTTGGGGCGGCACTTGCCATCGTAATATTTCCCGTAAGTTTCTCAGTTTTTGCCACACCTGTAGCGGCTTTTGTGGGTGGGTTAGTCACCAGTTTATTAGTGTATCGACTGGCCCAATCCAGCCAAGGAAATACTTCCGTGCTTATTCTGTTATTAGCCGGGGTCGCGGTCGCCGCATTTACCGGTGCCGTGATTGGTTTTCTAACATTTATTGCCAATGATCAGGCATTACGCGATTTAACTTTATGGGGCATGGGTTCCTTAAATGGCGCCACACCTTTTATGTTGTGGTTATGTGCTGGCTGTTGCCTGTGCTTGATACTTTTCTATCAGTATTACGCCAAAGCCCTGAATGCCTTATTGCTGGGTGAAGCTGAAGCGGCACATTTAGGCATCCATACTGAACAACTCAAACGCCAACTCATCATTGCGACAGCGATTGGCATTGGTATTGCCGTCTCTGCCTCAGGCATTATTGGCTTCATCAGTTTGGTTGTGCCTCATCTAATACGTATGACATTAGGCCCAGATCACACACGCCTATTACCTTTATCTGCCATTGCAGGGGCGGCCCTGTTATTACTGGCTGATGTGGGAGCACGGGTCTGGCTCGCTCCAGCCGAACTTCCGGTTGGCTTAGTGACAGCATTGATTGGCGCACCCTTTTTTGTTTTTCTTCTATTACAGCAACGTCAGCGCTTAAGTACATTGTAGGATGACGATGACCAGTTTAACTTTAAATCATCTCAACATTGCTCATGGTGGACGCTCCATTCTCCATATCGAGCATGCTGATGTTGAGCCGGGCGAGTTTATTGCCGTGCTGGGCCCTAATGGCGCAGGAAAAACCAGTTTATTTCGTGCCATTACTAGCGAGTGGAAACCTAGCTCAGGTCATGTTTTTTTGCATGATAAAAATGTAAATGAATGGTCTCGTCGAGAGCGTGCGAAACACTTAGGTATTTTGCCCCAATCATCACAATTAACCTTTCCCTTTAGTGCAAGTGAAGTCGTGGCAATAGGTGCGACGCCGCTGTCTCTATCTGCTGATGAGTTAGCTCAGCAAACACGATTTTGGATGGAAAAAACCGATACCTGGCAATTTGCAGATCGCTTTTTTACCAGTCTCTCTGGTGGAGAGCGGCAACGCGTGCAGCTAGCGCGAATATTACTCCAGGTATCACAAGCCGAAAAACCACCTGTTGTTTTGTTGGATGAACCCACATCAGCACAAGACTTAGGTCAACAGCATCATTTATTACAACTCGTTCGTCAGCTTAGTCATGAATCACAATTCTCGATCGTGGCCATTTTGCATGATCTTAACCAAGCAACGCGTTATGCCGATAAGATTTGGTTGCTAAATCAGGGTAAAATGTTTGCTCAAGGTTCACCACAGGCGATATTAACACCTGATACCGTCAGTGCGGTCTGGGGTTATGTTCCTGAGAAACTGATCACTCAAGCAGGAAACAACGTTCTAATTTAATGACTTTATATGACTGACAAAAGCAGCTATGAGCTGAGCGGCATCCTCAAGCAAGCCCTTCTGTACAAAAAGCATCTCGTCAAAGCCAATATCATCGCGCTTCTGGCGACACTCTGTGCCGTGCCTGTTCCTCTATTATTGCCTCTGATGGTTGACGAAGTGTTACTTGAAGAGCCAGGCCCAACCGTCGCCTTTATTCAGCAA
This sequence comes from Methylophaga sp. UBA5088, assembly GCF_002414625.1. Taxonomy (NCBI): domain Bacteria; kingdom Pseudomonadati; phylum Pseudomonadota; class Gammaproteobacteria; order Thiotrichales; family Piscirickettsiaceae; genus Methylophaga; species Methylophaga sp. UBA5088. Next base: position 15,324 of record NZ_DIAC01000001.1, read on the forward strand.
TTCAGTCCCGATAGCTGGCATGGTCCGGTTTTATATATTTTGGCTGTGTTGTTATTTACATTGGTATTACGTGTGGCATCGGTCATTTTGAATGTGGCTCAGTCACGTTATTTCACCCTTATTGCCAAACGCATCACCTTCAGGATTCGTCAAAAACTGATTAAACGGCTGGGTAGAATTGCCATCAGCGAATATGAAACTCGAGGTAGCGCCGGCATTGCCTCACATTTTGTTACCGATATTGAAGTGATTGATAATTTTATCGGCAATACCATCAGTCGATTTATCGTAGCAACGCTGAGTATTATTGGTACAGCAGTGATATTGCTGTTTTTACACTGGCAACTGGCATTATTAATTTTGTTTATGAATCCGCTGGTGATCTATTTCACTATGGTGGTGGGTAAACACGTCAAGGAGCTTAAAAGGAAAGAAAATTCTGCTTTTGAAATCTTCCAACAAAGCTTGACCGAAACATTAGATGGTATTCAGCAAATACGTACTGCTAACCGAGAAAAACACTATCTGCTTCGCGTCATTGATAACGCACGTCACGTTAGAAACCATGCCTCAGAGTTTGCCTGGAAAAGTGATGCCGCAAACCGTTTTTCATTTGTGATCTTCCTGTTTGGCTTTGATGTATTCAGGGCTGTCAGTATGTTTATGGTGATTTTCTCTAATTTAAGTATTGGTGAGATGTTCGCTGTCTTTGGTTACCTCTGGTTTATGATGAGTCCGGTACAAGAGATTCTGAATATTCAATATTCTTTTTATTCTGCCAGCGCAGCGGTTTCACGGCTGAATAGTCTGTTCAGCATGCATGAAGAAGTGCGTTACCAAAACGACGTAAATCCATTTGTAGATGGACAACCCAGCAGTATTCGCATTGAGAACCTGCACTTTAAATACGGCGATAATAATAAAGTGCTCAGCGGCGTATCCCTGAATATCCAAGCAGGTGAAAAAGTCGCACTGGTCGGTGCTAGTGGTGCCGGAAAGTCTACCTTAGTCAATGTGTTATTAGGTTTATATCCAGCTGATGATGGCATGGTATTTTTTAATGATGTACCCGTGAGTAAAATTGGCCTGGACACGGTTCGTGAGCACGTATCCACAGTCTTACAAAGCCCCGCTTTGTTTAATGATACCGTGCGTCAAAACATTACGATGGGACGTCAATATTCTGATGATGCTATCTGGGAAGCTATTCGTATCGCACAGATAGAAACCGTCATCCAAGACCTTCCAGAACAATTGGATACCATCATAGGCCGTGATGGCGTGAAATTATCGGGTGGACAACGTCAACGTCTGGCAATTGCACGTATGGCTTTGGTGAATCCAAGCGTGGTTGTTTTGGATGAAGCCACTTCAGCCTTAGATAGTGATACCGAATTTCAACTGCATAATGCTTTAGAGCAGTATCTGGAAAATCGGACAACCATTATTATCGCTCACCGTCTCAGCGCCGTGAAACAAGCCGATCGCATTATCGTATTTGACGGTGGAGAAATTATTGCGGAAGGCGACCATGATTCATTGATTAATCAGGACGGTTTGTACCAAAAACTTTACGCACAACAGATATAAAAAAGCCCGGATAAACCGGGCTCATTTATTTTCTATCGACGCTTGAGTTGTTCAACATCCCGAACAGCCCCTTTCGCCGCTGAGGTAGTCAATGCGGCATAGGCCTGAAGAGCTAGGCTCACTTCACGCTCACGCCCAACGGGTTTCCAGGCATCATCGCCTTTCGCTTCCATAGCGGCACGACGATGCGCCAGCTCTTCGTCGCTTATCTCAACATTGATCTTACGGTTAGGAATATCGATATGGATGATATCGCCTTCCTCCACCAAGCCAATATTCCCGCCTTCCGCCGCTTCAGGTGAAGCATGACCAATAGATAAACCCGATGTACCACCGGAGAAACGTCCATCAGTTAATAAGGCACAGGCTTTACCTAAACCTTTAGATTTCAGGTAGCTGGTGGGATACAGCATTTCCTGCATGCCTGGTCCACCTTTTGGTCCTTCATAGCGAATGAGGACAACATCACCTTCTTTGATATCCCCTCTTAAAATAGCTGCGACAGAGTCATCTTGAGACTCAAAAATGCGTGCCGGACCAGAGAAAGTCAGAATAGACTCATCCACACCGGCCGTTTTCACAATACAACCATCTTCAGCTAAATTGCCATACAACACGGCCAAGCCGCCATCTTTACTATAAGCATGTTCGACATCACGAATACAGCCGTTTTCACGATCCAAATCCAGCTCTGGCCAACGGCAGTTCTGACTGAAGGCTTCCTGTGTTGGAATACCAGCAGGACCGGCGAGATAACGTGTTAATGCAGGCTCGTAGTCTGTGCGTTTGACATCCCATTGTTTTAAACCTTCACCCATGGTTTTGCTGTGAACTGTGGGCGCATCAGTATGCAATAAACCACCAGCCGCTAATTCACCAAGAATAGAAATGACACCACCAGCGCGGTGTACATCTTCCATGTGGTATTTGTTGGTGGCAGGCGCGACTTTACATAAATTCGGAATTTTACGTGACATGCGATCAATATCAGCCATAGTAAAGTCGACTTTGGCTTCATTCGCCGCCGCTAATAAATGCAGCACGGTATTGGTTGAACCACCCATCGCAATATCTAGGGCAATGGCGTTTTCAAACGCCGCTTTTGTCGCAATAGATCGCGGTAAGACATCCACTTCATCATTCTCATAGTAGCGTTTAGCTAAATCGACGATGCGACGACCTGCTTCCAGAAACAGTTCTTTGCGATCCGCGTGTGTAGCAAGCAATGAACCATTGCCTGGTAATGATAGCCCCAAAGCTTCCGTCAGGCAGTTCATTGAGTTAGCTGTAAACATACCAGAGCATGAACCACAGGTTGGACAGGCACTACGCTCAACCTGTTCGACATCCGCATCACTGACATGCTCATCCGCTGCCTGCACCATGGCATCCACCAAATCCAGCTTGACGTCTTTACCAGCGAGTTTTGTTTTACCCGCTTCCATTGGTCCACCAGAAACAAAAATCACCGGAATATTGAGTCGCATAGCGGCCATTAACATGCCGGGTGTGATCTTGTCGCAGTTTGAAATACAAACAATGGCATCCGCGCAATGGGCATTCACCATATACTCAACAGAGTCGGCGATAATGTCGCGCGATGGCAAGCTGTAAAGCATGCCGCCATGTCCCATAGCGATACCATCATCCACGGCAATGGTATTGAACTCTTTTGCGACACCGCCCGCTTTTTCAATTTCGCGCGCAACCAGTTGGCCAAGATCTTTTAGATGAACATGTCCGGGAACAAATTGTGTAAACGAGTTTGCAATAGCGATGATAGGTTTATTGAAATCATCATCTTTCATTCCTGTCGCCCGCCACAGTGCGCGAGCGCCAGCCATATTTCTACCCGCGGTAGATGTTCTTGAACGATATTGAGGCATGCGAAATCTCTCCAAAATCTGTTTTGCCCCACGTAACCCTTAGATCACATGGTAATAATCTGATAAATTTTACACGACACTTGGCAAGCGTGCCGAGTCTGAGATAAAAAGAAACGAATGAACGACACTGTAAAGCCAGTTACACCACAAAACTTAGCCACCACAACCAGCTGGTTTCGTACCGCTGCGCCTTATATTCATAGTCATCGTGGCGCGACTTTTGTGATTGCTTTTGATGGTGAAACCATCGATAGCCAGGAATTCGAGCCCCTGCTCCATGATATCTCTATCCTGAATAGCTTAGGCATTAAATTGGTTCTAGTATACGGTGCCAGACCTCAGATTGAAGCAAGCTGTATCGAACAAAACATACCTGTTAGATATCACAATGGTTTGAGAGTGACCGATGATATCAGCTTGGTTATTGCCAAAGCAGCCATTGGTAAACTGCGCCTTGATATCGAATCGAAACTGTCCTTTGGGTTACCACATACGCCAATGGCCGATGCACGTATTCGTTGTATCAGTGGGAACTTGGTGATTGCCAGACCTGCTGGCATCATAGATGGTGTGGATCTGGGTCATACAGGTGAAGTGCGTCGTATTGATGCTGAAGGCATCAATCAACAATTGGGATTAGGTAATATTGTTTTGCTGCCCCCTCTGGGTTACTCCCTTACGGGCGAAAGCTTCAACGTTTCAGCTGAATCTATCGCGACAGAAGTGGCCACAGCATTGCGCGCAGATAAATTGATCTTTATTGGTCACAGTAACAAAACGATGCCCCGCGAGCTGACGGTGAATGAGGCAGAAAAAGCACTCAGCTCCCACCCTTCATTACATGCTGCGGTAAAAGCATGTAAAGCAGGCGTCACCAGAGTACATATTCTGGATAGAGCCATTAACGGTGTTTTATTACAGGAATTATTCAGCCGTGATGGTGCTGGTACGCTGGTAACGTCCACCTCTTTTGAAACCACAAGACAAGCAACGATTGATGATGTCGGCGGTATCCTGGAGTTAATTCAACCGTTAGAAGAAAAAGGAGTTGTCGTAAAACGTTCAAGAGAGTTACTAGAACGAGAGATCGATCATTTCACGGTCATGGAGCGTGATGGCAGTGTTGTAGCCTGCGCGGCACTTTACCCCTATCCTGATAATGATATGGCAGAACTTGCTTGCCTGGCGGTATCGAATCAATACCAGAGTCATGGTCGCGGTCAACAATTACTCGGGGTACTGGAGCAGTCAGCAAAAGCACAAGGCATCAATAATCTGTGCGTGTTAACCACTCAAACGGCGCACTGGTTTTTAGAGCATGGGTTCAAACCAGCAGAAATAGCGGATCTCCCCGTCGCAAAACAAGCGCTATACAATTACCAGCGCAAATCACGTGTGTTCAGAAAAGAACTGGATTAACGTCTTTTTTTGTTATTTAACTGACGTCGATATTCCGGAAATAATAATGGCGCAAATTCATGGAGTGCTTTTTCATAAACACGACGTTTGAAAAACACAATTTCGTCAACAGGCGTCCAGTAATCCACCCAGCGCCAATCATCGAACTCTGGTTTTTCATGCAGATTAAGCTTGACGTCTTCTTCCTTACCGGTAAAACGCATTAAAAACCAACGCTGCTTTTGGCCAATGCAAAGCGGTTTATTTCCATATCGCAGGTAACGTTTAGGTAAGCGGTAACGCAACCACCCTCGGGTCATTGCAATTAACTCAACATGCTCTGGCAATAAACCTACCTCTTCCGTAAGCTCACGATAAGCCGCCTGCTCAGGAGTTTCATGGGACTTGATCCCCCCCTGAGGAAACTGCCACGAATCATGTTGCGCACGTTGCGCCCACAACACCTGATTCTCTTCGTTGCAGAGTATGATCCCTACGTTAGGCCTGAAGCCATCTTTATCAATCACGACTGAAGTCTCTAGCTGGCTGAGCGCAATCGCCCCCAGCGGTTTATTCTCAATTAGCGATTAGATTATTAAAAGCACTGTCAGTATGCAATGCATTTTGACATACAATAGTCGCATTTTTGATTAAAACGGAGACTTTTCCAGCATCATGGCGTTGGCAATTTTTGATTTGGATAATACTTTATTGGCCGGTGATAGCGACTATTTATGGGGTCGTTACTTGTGTGAAAATAACATTGTAGACGAGAAGGCCTATCGGGCTAGCAATGATCATTTTCTTCAGGAATACATTAACGGCTCACTCGACATCTACGCATTTTTAGAATTTGTCTTTACACCTTACGCCAACCATTCCATGTCGGAATTAGAAGCTTGGCGCGCGGCCTATCTTGAAGAAAAAATTAAACCGATCATTTTGCCAGCGGGTATCGAGCTTATCGAAATGCATCGAGCCAAAGGCGATACATTACTCATTATCACCGCCACCAATAGTTTCCTGACTCAGCCTATTGCGGAGCTCCTGGGCATTGAACATTTAATTGGCACGGATCCAGAAATGATTGATGGCGCGTTTACCGGCAAAGTCTCAGGCACGCCCTCGTTTCAGCGTGGTAAAGTCGAGCGCTTGAAAATGTGGTTAAACCATCGGGATGAAACGATGGAGAACAGTACTTTTTACAGTGATTCTCATAACGATATCCCACTATTAGAACTGGTCGACACCCCTGTCGCCGTTGATCCCGATGAGAAGCTTGAAGCCTTTGCTAAGGAAAAAGGCTGGAAAATTCTCAGTTTGCGTTAATAATTGTTACAATTCATCGTTTTTTATCATTCACAATCAGGCCGTCATTATGGAATGGGAAGTTGTTATTGGGTTAGAGATTCATACCCAACTCGCCACCAAGTCTAAGATTTTCTCTGGTGCTGCTACAGCATATGGTGCAGAGCCGAATACACAAGCATGTGCCGTTGACCTGGGTCTGCCGGGCGTATTACCGGTACTCAATGCAGAAGCTGTCAGAATGGCGATTAAGTTTGGTCTTGCCGTTGATGCTGAGATTTCTGAACGTTCAGTCTTTGCCCGCAAAAATTACTTCTATCCTGACTTACCAAAAGGCTATCAAATCAGCCAATATGAATTACCCGTTGTCGGAAAAGGCCACATCAGTATCGAACTGGAGGATGGCTCTGAAAAAGTCATCGGTATTACTCGAGCTCATCTCGAAGAAGATGCTGGCAAATCACTACATGAAGACTTTGACGGTCAAACAGGCATTGATTTAAACCGAGCAGGCACACCGTTGTTAGAAATTGTGTCTGAACCTGATATGCGCAGCGCAAAAGAAGCGGTTGCTTATATGAGGAAAATCCACTCACTGGTTCGCTATCTTGAGATTTGTGATGGCAATATGCAGGAAGGTTCATTCCGCTGCGACGCGAACGTTTCAATTCGTCCTAAAGGGCAGGAAAAGTTTGGTACCCGTGCCGAGCTGAAAAACATTAACTCTTTCCGCAACGTTGAACGCGCTATTAATTACGAAGTTGAGCGTCAAATTGATGTGTTGGAGTCAGGTGGCGAAGTCATTCAGGAAACGCGTTTGTACGATGCCGACAAAAATGAAACGCGCGCGATGCGTAGTAAAGAAGAAGCGAATGACTACCGTTACTTCCCTGATCCTGATCTGCTCCCACTGATTATTGACCAAGCCACGATCACTGATATTAAAGCGACATTGCCCGAACTACCCAACGAAAAACGTGATCGCTTTGTCAATGAGTTAGGTCTATCGCTGTATGACGCCTCGGTACTCACCAGTAGCCGTGAGCTGGCCACTTATTTTGAGTCATTACTAGCGGCCACTGGCGGCAATGACCCGAAACAATGTGCCAACTGGGTTATTGTTGAGCTGTCCGGTGCACTAAACAAAGCAAGCATGGATATTACTGAATCACCGGTGAGTGCTGAACAGCTTGCTGGTGTCTTAAACAGAATCAGTGATAACACTATTTCAGGCAAAATCGCCAAAACCGTGTTTGAAGCATTGTGGAAAGGTGAAGGTAAAGATGCCGATGCGATCATCGAAAATAAAGGTCTGAAGCAAGTCACCGATACCGGCGCTATTGAAGCTATGGTGGATGAAGTACTGGCGAATAATCCTGATCAAGTGCAGCAATACCGGGATGGCAAGGAACAATTACTTGGCTTCTTCGTTGGCCAGATAATGAAAGCGTCAAAAGGTAAAGCCAACCCAGCCCAGGTAAATGAATTACTGAAGAAAAAACTGAATGAATAATTCCTGACACATGAGTTAATCATCAAAAAAAGCCGCCATTGAGCGGCTTTTTTTATGGCCGATTTTTATGCATTCATTGTGAGGCATCTCACAAATTACAAGCGACCCGATTCCCCTTAATCGCTAAACGATGTAGTATCACCCGATGGATTTGTTACGCTTTTTTGACTACGGCGCTAAAAGCCAATGATGGAGCAAAGGTTGACCAACCAATGAAGTTTGTACAGGAGCACCTCCCCGCCAAGACGGGTTTAAATAAATTACCGTCGGCCTCTCCCCTTCCTGAAGCCAACTGGGTACTCGTTTTCGGCTCTGTCAGCCGCTTCAACGATAAAGGTTTTGCTAAAACCCTAAAAAAACGCTACCCAAACGCCGAAATCATCGGTTGCACCACATCGGGCGAGATTACAGGTGATGGTGTTTATGATGACAGCATCCACATCACAGCCATGCAGTGGGAGCGAAGCACGCTCCGCTTTATAAGCAAGCCGGTTAATAGTATGGAGCAATCCCATGCACTGGGTGCTCAAATTGCCGCTGAGTTAAAAATGGATGATCTCAAAGGCGTGTTTGTTCTCAGTGACGGTTTGAATGTTAATGGTTCTGAACTGGTAGAAGGTCTCCAGGAGATATTGCCCAATATTCCTATCACAGGTGGTCTAGCAGGCGACTCTGCTGCATTCAAGCAAACCTTACTCATCAACAATGACAAAATTCAGGATCGTACAGTGATCGCTGTTGGTATTTACGGAGAAGATGCCATCGTTACCAGTGGCGCCTTAGGCGGCTGGCAACCATACGGACCACCAAGAAAAATTACGCGTTCAAACAAAAATGTGGTGTACGAGTTAGACAATAAACCCGCTCTTCCACTTTACAAGATGTACATAGGCTATTACGCCAATGAATTACCTGCTTCTGGCTTGAATTTCCCCTTTGCCATCATGGATGAGAAGAATGTTAATGTCATCAGAACACTCCTCTCGATTAATGAACAAGATAATAGCTTGACCTTTGCAGGCAATATAAAAGAAGGGTCTACCGTTCGTTTTCTCAAGTCTGATCATGATCGTTTGGTTTTAGGTGCCAGTGAAGCAGCCAGACAAATATTACAAAAAGACGTCAACATAAACGATAAAGCCTTAGCTATTTGCGTGAGCTGTGTTGGCCGTAAATTAGTCATGGAATCTCAGGTATCAGACGAAGTGTTTGCTGTGCAAAGACTACTGGGTATGCAGACAGGCATCACCGGATTCTATTCAAATGGTGAAATCTGTTCAGGGGAAGATGATAGTCACAGTTTACTGCACAACCAAACCATGACTATCGCTTATCTGAGTGAGCACAACGCCTGATTAAATCAGGCGATTTCTCTCGCTGCTGCTAACAACGCTAATCTAGCCATGACACCGTAGGCATAAAAGCGGTTCGGTTCCGAATCAGGCAAATCTGTTTGATCTGGTGTGCTACAGGACTGAGCAAAGGCCAGTGGTTCAAAATGCATCCCCGGCGCATTTAAATTTTCATTAACGCCACGCCCAGTGTGAACACGATAGAAGCCACCTACCACATAGTGATCCATCATATAAATAACGGGTTCAGCTACCGCCTTTTCTTCCCCCAATGTCTCGAAGGTGTAAACGCCTTCCTGAACCAACACATTATCCACCACCAAACCTTCCTTAGCGGATGACATTTTATTTCGTTGTTTACGATTGAGGTTTTCGATTTCCTCGGCGCTTTTAACCGTCATAATGCCCATCCCATAGGTACCGGAATCGGCTTTCACAACAACAAACGGCTCTCTGTCGATATTATATTCAGCGTATTTGGCTCGAATAGATGTCAGCAAATTGTTCACATTTTTGGCGAGACACTCTATGCCCGACTTTTCTTTAAAATTCACTTCACCGCATTGCAATGTCAAAGGGGATACTAACCACGGATCTATATCAATCTGCTCAGCAAATTCTTTTGCGACTTGATTATATTGAGTGAAATGATCAGATTTTTTTCTGGTTGACCAGCCTGCGCGTAATGGTGGAATAACCTCTTGCTCTAGATTTTCGAGAATAGCTGGCCGTCCGGCAGATAAGTCATTATTTAACAGAACCAGACAGGGTGAAAAGTCATCCACGGCAACACGATTACCTTTTCTGACTAATGGCTCAAGCGTAATTTGCTTACCTGATGGCAGGTCAATGCTCATAGGCTCTTCAATCTCTTCTAATAAACTGCCAATGCGAGCTTCCATACCTGCTTTTTGGAAGATGTCACGTAAGGTTTCCAGGCTTTCGAGATAAAACAAGTTCCTCGTATGATTTTCAGCCACAATCAATACGCGTTTTGCTGTTGGACAGGTTCGTTCAACAGCAGCCTGAGCAGCGTGAATACACAAAGGCATAAAAGAGGCGTTAAGATTATTAAACCCAGCAGGGAATAAATTCGTATCCACAGGCGCCAACTTAAACCCCGCATTTCGGAGATCGACAGAAGCATAAAACGGCGCAGGCGTTTTTAACCACTGCTCTCTTAACCATGTTTCAACTTGTGTCTGCTTTTCTAGCAATATGGCTTCTAACTTTAGAAGAGGACCATTTAAAGCGGTGGTTAAGTGTGGGACGCCAGAAGTCATGGTTAAGCTCGCTTATGTTTTAAAGTGTAGAGTTGAGTATAAATGTCGATAAGAAGAGACATGGGACACAAATTTGATATTTCAAGTCATTCATACTTAACCGTTGTGAATTTACAGTTCGCTGAGATGATTATTCAACTCAAGTCATCACTAGCCTGTAACACAAAAATGGGTTATCTTCGTGTGCACTACAATTATAAAATAATTCAGGTATAGCATAGTCGTGAGCCAGAGTGAAAACGAATTTAACGGTCTGAAAGTGATGGTGATTGATGATAGCAACACCATTCGCCGCACAGCTGAAACACTATTAAAAAAAGCAGGGTGTGATGTGTTAACGGCTGACAATGGATTTGAAGCTCTACCCATCATTAGTGCCCATCATCCCGATATTTTATTTATCGATATTATGATGCCACGACTGGACGGCTATCAGACTTGTGCACTAGTGAAGAATAACCCTAAATTTAGGGACATACCCGTAGTAATGCTCTCCAGCAAGGATGGTTTATTTGATAGAGCAAAAGGACGCGTTGTAGGGGCCGAACAATATTTAACCAAGCCTTTTACTCGTGAAGATTTACTCGGTGCCATCCGAACACATTTGCTGGAAAAAACTCAGGACGCAAATTAATTTATGGCTCGAATTTTAATCGCTGACGACTCGCCTACCGAAGTATATGTGCTTCAAAAACTGTTAGAACGACATGGTCATCAGGTTCTGGTTGCAGAAGATGGTGAGCAAGCAGTTCGTATTACACAAGAAGAACAACCAGACTTAGTATTGATGGATGTGGTTATGCCTAACCTGAATGGCTTTCAGGCTACACGTCTTTTAAGTCGTGATGATGACACTCGTCACATTCCTATCATTATTGTTTCCTCAAAGAATCAGGAAACCGATAAGATGTGGGGACTCCGCCAGGGAGCCAAAGGTTATCTTGGCAAACCGGTCTCAGAGGATGAGATTATTGAACAGATTCAATCGTTGCTGGATAAATGACTATGATGCAACCACAAACACCCGAAGACATTATTGCCATATTGCAAGATGTCGAACGCCGTAGCAGACAAAAAGCGGCAGGGTTAACACAGCAAGAATCGCTTGGGCAAAGCTGGACAGCCATCGGATTTCGTCTTGCTGGTCAGCATTTTGTGATTCCACTAAACGATTCCAGAGAAGTCTTTCCCGTCCCCGACCACATTACCGCCGTGCCAAAAGCTAAAGCTTGGGTATATGGCATCGTTAACCTTCGTGGTGAACTATTACCCGTCTTGGATCTAAAGCATTATCTTCTTGATAAACCCAGCAGATTATCTAAACGAAGCCGCATTATTGTTATCAACGATGCAGACATCAACAGTGGTTTATTAGTAGATGAAGTCTATGGACTCAAGCATTTTCAACGTGAGCCAGACTCTCTCGACATGCAAGCACATAAAGAAATTACACCTTACTTAACAGGTAGTGTTTACCAGCAAGACATACAATGGGACGTTTTCAGTTTCTCGAAACTTATTGAAGATGAAAGGTTTATTAATGCTGCCGCATAATAATTTGATATCAGGACTAGGTATATGAACTCAACCAGCAAGCTTTTATTTTCGTCGCTGAAAAACAGTAAGAACTGGCCGGGACTGGCCGCGTTTATCATTCTGTTTATACTCACCCTGACAGGCTTAGGGCTGATTGCAACGGGTATGTACACACTCCTCTACCCCAATTTGCTCTATATCAGCATTGGTGTAGCCATACTGTTTGTTCTCTCTACACTGGCAGCTATTAATCTGTGCCTGCCTTCTATTCAGCAGTTGAAAGTGTCACTGGATAAAATGGAATTACAAAACAGACACAATCAAGATGCAATTCTTCGATTACTGGATGAAATGGGTGATCTGGCTGATGGTGATCTTACCGTCAGTGCCACAGTGACAGAGGACATCACAGGCGCTATTGCTGATTCCGTTAACTACACTATAGACGCATTGAGAAGTCTGGTTGAGCAAATTAATTCTACCACCATGCAGGTTGCTTCTGCAGCGCAAGAAACACAAGCAACTGCCTTACATCTGACCGATGCCAGTGAGCATCAAGCACAACAAATTACCGAAGTCAGTTCGTCTATCAATCAAATGGCAGGCTCTATCGAGCAAGTATCTCGTAGTGCCAGCCAATCATCTGATGTAGCACAACAATCTGTATCTCTGGCTATTCAGGGTAACAGTGCAGTGAAAAAAGCGATACACGGTATGGATACCATCCGTGAACAAATTCAAGAAACATCAAAACGTATCAAACGTTTAGGTGAAAGCTCACAACAAATCGGAGATATTGTTGAACTGATTAATGATATCGCTGAACAAACGAATATTCTGTCACTGAACGCCGCCATTCAGGCTGCGATGGCTGGTGAAGCTGGTCGCGGTTTTGCTGTGGTAGCGGATGAGGTTCAGCGCCTTGCTGAACGTTCCAGTAACGCCACACGCCAAATTGATGCCCTGGTTAAAACGATTCAAAGTGATACTAACGAGGCCATCAGTTCGATGGAACAAAGTACAACCGAAGTCGTTGCCGGAGCAAAACTATCACAGGATGCCGGCACCTCTCTCGAGCAAATTGAAAGTGTTTCTCACCAGTTGGCAGAACTTATCAACAATATCTCCGATAATGCCAAACAACAGGCAACGGCTGCGGTGACGACCTCTGAGAACATGAATGTTATTCAGGAAATCACTATGCAAACCTCTACCGGCACCAATGAGAGTGCAGCTTCGATTGGTCGACTTCTAGAGTTAACAAACGAACTGCGTAAGTCTGTATCTGGCTTTAAGTTACCTCGCTAAGCTTATTTGGAGATAGTCATCTAATGGCACAACTCATCAAAGGCAATTACGATGCATTAGTCTGGCTGCAAGATGAATTGCAGCAGTCTCTTGCTCATGCCTTAGCGGCCATGAATAATTTTCTCGATGGCCAGGCTGAAGAGAAGCTTCTTACCGATACTATCGAGTCTCTTTATCAGGTGAAAGGGACACTGGATATGATTAATATGTCCGGTGCGTCAATGCTGACTGAAGAAACACAAAAAGCCGTCAGAGCCCTTCAAAATAATCAGGTAACAGATACCTCAGCGGCTCAGGATGCCATTGTAAAATCGTTATTACTATTACCGAACTACATCAAACTGCTGAATAACGACTTTCTGGATCACCCACTGTCCCTGCTGGATATCATTAACGAGCTGAGAAAAGTCTGCAAAGCAGATACCAGAACTGAAATCGAGCTGTTTAATCCAACGCTTTCCATTGCTCTACCAGACAGCATTGCACCCAATCCAGCCCGAAAACTTCCAGCATTGAATATTGAACAACGTAAGTTGGGACATGTTTTCCAAGTCTTGCTACTGCAATGGTTACGTCAGCAAGATAATGACAGCCTAAGGCAAATGTATGCCATCGTGCATTTTCTTCGCTTATCCAGCCACCAAGAAAAAGTCTGCCTGTTCTGGTGGACAGCCGAAGCTTTCATTGAAGCTATTGAACACCAAGGACTGACGTCTGCCGGGCAAATAAAACCCCTAATGGGTAAATTGGTTCAACCAATTAAGCAACATAGCGAAGCCGGTGAAGCCGCCCTACAATTGGATTTTCCTGCAGACTTGGAAAAACAGCTGTTATTAGCCATTGCCAAAGCGACCAGCCGTGGCCCACATGTCACCTTACTAAAAGCGACGTTAAAACTGTATTTCTTTGATCAACGTTCCCGTATCTATGGAATGAGTGACAATGCGCTGGGTGATGCTCACCTTGCTTTGCTTGAGCAACTTCAGGATATAAAAGAACAGTTAAATCAACACGTTCATGATGGCGATGTTGATATTGATGTGATTGAGTCGACATCAAAACAATTACAAAGCATGTCAGACACACTGGCTTTACTTGCCGAATATGAAGCCAGCAATCTATTACATCATCAGGTAGAGCAACTCAATGCGATAAGCAGTCGCGGTGATATTCCCAGTGAAGATGACTTAACGCAACTTGCCGATAGCTTATTACAGGCAGAAGCCCTACTGGCATCTACGACACAGGCAAACGTCAGTGACCAGTTGCGCCAAACAGTCATGACCGAATGTTTGTTAGAGCTGAGTAATATCAAAGAAACTCTAACATTAATGGAGCGATCAGAACGCTATGTTGATGGCTTAGGAGAAACAGAACAACAGTTAAGTTTGATTGCAGGCAGTCTTGATATGCTGGACCAGGCTGCTGCGGCCGAGATCGTGAAAATGACATCGGAGACACTATCTGATTATCACGCAGGGGAGAAAACCTTCTCGGCGATTAAGCTGCAACGTTTGGCTGATATCATTGCTTGCTGCGAATTATACATGGAGGGCGTGCGTCATCACGGACAGGCTGATGACGATTATCTGGCAACAGCTAAAACCAAACTGCTGCAGTTCGATAATGAATATGAAACAGCGACTGATGAAGACGTCATAATTGACACAGAGACTTCCGCCGAACCTGCGCTATCCGTTGAGGATAAGCGTATTGAGCCATATGACTTTATCGATGATCCTGTTCTTTCTGGCGATGATACCGTTCATTCATCCCCAGTCGAGGTATCAACTGACCAACCCAACATTGCCGGCACAGATTCAGGCGCTGACGCAGACTGGCATTTTGCTGAGGGTATTGATGCTGAAGTAGCTGCTATCTTCATTGAAGAAGCCACAGAAGTGTTACAGGAACTAGCGCACCACATTCCTGCCTGGATTCAACAGCAGGATAAGGCAGCATTGAATGAAACAAGGCGTCACTTCCATACGCTTAAAGGTAGCGGGCGTATGGCAGAGGCTCAGGTCATTGCCGATCTTTGCTGGGCTGTTGAAGATGTGTTGAATCATGTCATTGAGGGCAGCCGTGACGATAATGATCTTGTCAAAAAATTAGTACAAGACAGTTATCAACTCTTACCAGAGCTACTGTCACGTTTCACTCAAGCAGATACCAGTTCGCCAGATAACATCGATGCGTTGTATGAACTAAAAGAAAGGTGCTTAAATCCCTTACTCAAAGAAGTAAAAGCGCAAAGACAGCAGGACCAACGCACCTCTGTTGAACGTTATATCCAAATTCGTCAAGCACGTGATGCAGCAAGGTTAGATGTCGATTTAGCAACGTATCAGGCACAGCAAGATGCGCAATATTCCCCGGACAAACCTGTTTTTGAAATAGATCCCATTCTGCCTACGGGCGTCGAACGATATATTCGTAAGAAGTGGGGGCTTGAGAAGCATCAAAGTCCACTTATGACCAGCGTTGAAAGCTACATACAGCGTTTGCATACAGAGCATGAT
>NZ_DIAC01000001.1:31099-41066 GCF_002414625.1 Methylophaga sp. UBA5088
AGCAGGATCGTTTAAAAGAAATTGAGGCATTCCGCACAAGTATTCCTGTAGAAGAAATACGGTCTCCCATAAGCTCTGTTGACCGTTACCTGATTCAACGTGCTCAAGACAACACATCTGTCGATCAATACATCAAAGCAAAAACATTATCTGAACAGGAAGCGGATGAAATTGCAGAAGAAGAGCATAATGAGTTGCTCAATATCTTTGTGGCAGAAGCACAACAACATATTTCAACACTGAAGCAAAGCCTCAACGATATCGCTTTTTCCAGACAAATCACTTCGCCAGTTTTACGCTCGGTTCACTCATTAAAAGGCTGTGCCAATATTGCCGGCATAAAAACCATGGCGATGATTGCCACAGAAATGGATCAAGCTGTTAAGCAACTCCATATGAACGATACTGTGCTTGATAATCATCAGATGACGTTGATGCATGAGGTGGTTGATGGCCTAGACAAACTGCTTGAACACGTGATGAATCAGAGCGAACAGCCTGACCTGATCACATTATCATCCTATATTTCTGAACTGACACCGTCTGGAGAAACGGCACTGGCACCAGTCATTGATCCTGAATTTCTGATGATCTTGCTGGAAGAAACGGATGAACTCCTTGAAGATTACATCAAGCAATTAAAACAGTGGCAATTGGTGCCCACGGATCAGGACAATCTGCTTGCCATTAGTTCAACCTTGCGGCAGTTAGAGCAAACGGCATCCGATGCACAACAAACCCTCATTGCAAACACGTATGCCAGCCTGAACAAGCTCATTAATCAATGCCATCCTCAAGATATTGGTTTAAATGCCTTACTGGAACAGGGGTATGAGCAGTTAAACCAGTTTATTGAAAGCTTATTACAGAATAAGCCGCTTTCCACCTCTGCCGATTTTTCTGCTCGGGTTGATAACTACCTAGCTCAAAAAACACGTCATCAGCAGGATATGGGCTTGGATGAAACAGACTACGCCATACCTGCAGATATGGATGATGACTTGCTGTCAGCCTTTGCCGCAGAAGCACAAGAGCTACTCGACTCAAGCAGTCAAATCATCAAAGCCTGGGTGAGCCATACTCATACTGAACAAGATATATTGCAGCTCCAGCGTGACTTACACACGCTAAAAGGAGGCGCAAGGCTGACGGGTATTTCACCTATGGCCGATTTGACGCATCAAATCGAAACATTAGTGTTGGCCGTCAGCGATGGCTTACAAGAAGCCGATGAGGATTTCTTTGATTTACTGCAACGCTGTCAGGATAAGCTGGCGGAAATGCAGGAACAATTAGCCAATCACCAGCCGGTGAAAACGGCATTATCTTTGATTGCCGAGATATCCACACGCACGGAAGGCCAGGATTTACATATTGAAGACAGACCGCTACCTGCACCAGAAAAAGTTAGACAAGCAGAAAGAGATATAGATACCGCGTCCGATATATTACCAGTCAGCCCGATTCAAACTGATACCCCACCAGCGCCTCAACATGTCGAGCAAGTCAGAGTTCGTGCTGATCTTCTGGATTATCTAACAAACTTTGCCGGCGAAGTCAGTATTTCGCGTGATCGGGTGACGCAACAACATATAGCACTGCGTCAGCAACTACACGAAATGGAAGAGACGGTTGCTCGTTTACATGATCAGCTGCGTAATTTGGAAATTGAAACGGAAACTCAGATTTTGTTCCGTTATGAAGATGAACGACTCAAGAATGAATCGGATTTTGACCCATTGGAGTTGGATCGTTTTTCCCTGATTCAACAGTTATCTCGGGGGCTAACTGAAAGCGTCATTGATTTACATGACATCAGTCACTCGATGGATACCTTGGTCAGGGAAACTGATGCAATTCTGTTGCAGCAGTCACGGCTTAATACCGACTTACAGCAAGGTCTGATGACCACCCGTTTGCTACCTTTCAGTGGCATTGTTGGTCGGCTTGAACGCATCGTCAGACAAACAGCATCTGAGTTAGGTAAAAAAGTCGAGTTAAAAATTCGAGGCTCTGAACTCGATATCGATAGAACGATTCTTGACCGCCTTGTCGCCCCATTGGAGCATATTCTTCGTAATGCGATTGCGCATGGAATTGAAGATAGCGAAGATCGGCTCAACCACGGTAAAGCAGCTAACGGTTTGCTGTCATTAGTTATCACACGTGAAGGTTCAGAAATTGTCATCAATATCAGTGATGATGGACAAGGAATCAATATCGATAAGGTGCGAGAAAAAGCCTTATCCATGAATCTTATCAACCATCATGATATGCCATCAGAAGATGAGCTGATTCAGCTGATTTTGAGCTCAGGCTTTAGTACCGCAAACAATGTCTCTCAGCTTGCTGGCCGAGGTGTTGGCATGGATGTTGTCAGCAATGAAATCCGCGGTATGAAAGGCCATCTTAGTATCAAATCTGAACGAGGCAAAGGTAGTACATTTACAATTCGTCTGCCATTAACCTTGTCTGTCATCCAGGCCTTATTAATTCGGATTCAGGATGAACAGTACGCCCTGCCTTTAAATACCATCACGGCAGGTGAACGTATCAGCGTTCGTGACATCAAATTAATGTTGGGCACACATAAACCACATTATGATTTTCAGGGCGAAAAATACCGGTTTATGCCGCTGAGTTCATTGCTCGATAAGCCACTATCATTATCTGATAATCTGAAACATCAAATGCCGCTGCTACTGTTTCGCTCTGGTGACTTACGCATTGCCTTGTTAGTGGATGATATTGTCAGCAACCGCGAAATTGTTATTAAATCTGTCGGTACACAACTTGGTCATATTACGGCCATCAACGGCGCCACCATTCTTGGGGATGGTCGGGTGGTCTTTATATTGGATATACCCACACTGATGGATAGTAGCCAGAATATTTCTCTGGATACTGACGATGCGATTAACCTTGAACGTGAACTCGAACAGTTACAAGACAGACTGCCAACCGCGATGGTCGTCGATGACTCTATTACCATGCGCAAAGCGACAGGCAATCTTTTACGTCGTATCGGCTTCGAAGTCATGACAGCTCGTGATGGCGTTGATGCACTATCGCAATTACATGAGCAGAAGCCCGACATTATTCTGTTAGACGTTGAAATGCCTCGCATGGATGGCTTTGAGTTCGCCTCAATTGTACGTAATGACCAAGAATTCAGGCATCTTCCAATTATCATGATCACCTCAAGAACAGGGAATAAACATCGTGAAAGAGCCCTGGAAATCGGTGTGAATGCCTATTTAGGCAAACCTTACCAAGAAGAAGAACTCATCTGGCAGATGCAGAAATTGCTGGGTAAAGTCAGTTTTCAGGAAACCACACAGTAGATGTCAGATATGGAAAAACCTGCCCAAGCTCAATTCGTGCACTGCATGCTGATTCCACTGCAGAAACATTACCTACTGCTGCCAAACAGCACGATAACGGAAGTGCTTCCAAAAGCAACGATTAAACAAGCGGCCACGAAGATGACGCCTTGGTTAGAGTGGGTCGAATGGCAACAAAAAAAATTAGCTGTTGTCGATCTTGAGACTTTACTCAAGCAAAATATAGAAACACTTTATCCTGCTAACAAACTGTGCATTATCGAAGGCATTAATGCTGATGCCGATATTGGGTATTATGCGATTCCTTGCACAGGTTCACCACAACTCATTACGCTAAACGCTTCGGCGCTTAAAATGACACACGACCAGAACAACTCTGATTATCTGTATTGCCAAATAAAAGTGGGTAATAAAGTGGCCTTTATTCCTAATCTTGATAAGCTGGAAATCGCCATAAAGAACGCAAATTTATCAGCTAAAAACGATTGAAAATTTATCATCTATTTACGTCATCAATCGCACTCATATTTTCTTTACAGATAGGCTGATTTTGTCTGCGTATATGGTTTAAGATAGGCCTCATGAACATTATCAAAACACTGCCGTTTTTCATTCTCTGTCTACTGATGAGCCCACTGGCTTATAGCGATAATGCTGTGCAACTAACTGAACAACGACATTTGTTCCAGCAAGCAAAAAAAGCGCTACAAGATAATCAAATATCACGCTATCAAATGCTACATAAACAACTTGATGGCTATCCACTACAAAGTTATTTACAGTATCTATATCTGAATGGACGCCTGAGTCAGGCCAGCAACGCTTCTGTCAGCGAGTTTTTAAAGAAAGAAGATGGCAGTTTCTATGCTGAACGTTTACGTATGTTTTGGCTAAATAAGTTAGCTCAACAAAATCGTTGGTCCGACTATTTGAATTTTTACCAGCCTCCACAATCAGCAACAAGGCAGTGCTATTACCTGCAAGCATTACTAGCCTCGGGTCAGAAACAAAAAGCTTTTGAACTTACGCCTGAGTTATGGCTGGTCCCCCACTCACAAGAAAAAGCCTGTGATCCCGTATTCTCAGCTTGGGAAACGGCGGGTTTATTAAACAATGATTTACGCTATCAACGTATGATGCTGGCCTTGCGTGCCAATCAATTCTCTATGGCGACTTATCTAGCTAAATCAACCGCCAATCCAGTAGATAATCAGCAGTTGGTGAAGCAGTGGCAAGCGATACATAATAATCCCCTCTCTGTATTCAACGGGCTTGCCAAGAATAGCTCATTAAGCGCTGATACGGCCCTCAATCGTGAAATGATTATTCATGGTTTGCAACGACTAGCCAGACGTTCGCCGGAGCAAGCATTCACTAGCTGGTCAAACATTAAAACGCGCTACAATTTTAGCCAACAAGATACGATTGAAGCTAGAAAAGCGATTGGAAAATGGGCCGCACTTAACCGTGATAAAAAAGCTTTGCGTTACTTTGGTGATATTCCAGGTGGTGAATGGCAGGTGCGTGCCGCATTATGGCAAAAAGACTGGAAAGCCGCTGAAAAAGCTATCAAATTGATGAATATTGATGAGCTGGGTACAACACGCTGGCAGTATTGGTTAGGCAGAAGTCAGGAAGCACTAGGGAAAAAGCAAGCTGCTAATCAAACATTTTCAGCCATTTTAGGTAAGCGCGATTATTACTCTTTCTTGGCTTCTGATCATCTAACCCAGCCTTATAAAATGAATCACCGCCCTATACCGGTGACTCAACAAGACATGGCAGCGTTAAAAAAACAATCTGCAATCCAACGCTTACATGAGTTCTATATACAAGGTATGCACTTGGAAGCACGCAGAGAGGCTTACCATTTGAAACAAACGCGGCCGGACCGTGAACTTCAAATGATTGCGATGCTGACTCACGAATGGGGTTGGCATAATCAAACCATCGCCTTATTGGGTAAAGCCCAATATTGGGATGCTTTAGATTTACGTTTCCCTGTCGTTTATGATGATGCCATGCGTCAGGCCAGTAAAGCACAAGGTTTAGATCCGTCATGGTTACTAGCCATCGCTCGTCAGGAAAGTGCGTTCAACCCAGAAGCCCGCTCACATGCTGGTGCAATGGGACTAATGCAGCTGATGCCTGATACTGGTCGCCTGATTTCTAAACTGATTAATCGTCCATTAAAACAGCTTAACGAACTGTATCGTCCAGAGCGTAATATCGAACTAGGTAGTGCTTATTTACGTCGCATGTATGATGAGAATCAACAAAATCCTGTATTAGCCACTGCCGCCTATAATGCAGGACCACATCGTGTCAGTAAGTGGTTACCTGATAATTCACTTGATGCTGATATTTGGGCTGAAAATATTCCATTTAATGAAACCCGGCACTATGTCCAAACGGTCATGAGCTATGCAGCTATTTTTGATAGTCAACGTAACCAATCAATTAAACCGTTGTCAGAAAGAATGCCTAGAATAAAATCGGAGTAAGGTCGTTATCGACACGATAAAAACGTATCTTGTTGGCGGTTGTGTTAGAGACAAACTGCTCGGAAAACCTGTCAAGGATCGTGATTGGGTAGTCGTTGGTGCCTCAACCAACTATATGTTGGAAAATGGTTACAAACCAGTAGGGAAAGACTTTCCCGTGTTTCTTCATCCTAAGACGCAGGAAGAGTACGCACTTGCCAGAACTGAACGCAAATCAGGACATGGTTATCAGGGATTTACCGTCCATGCTTCGCCAGACGTCACCTTAGAAGATGATCTCGCACGTCGCGATTTAACCATCAATGCCATTGCCGAATCACTTGATGGTGAGCTTATCGATCCCTTCAACGGCATTCGTGATCTTGAACAAGGCATTCTCAGGCATGTATCACCTGCTTTTGTAGAAGATCCTGTTCGGGTACTACGTATCGCTCGTTTTGCAGCTCGCTTCAATTTCACTATTGCCGATGAAACTCAACAGCTAATCAAACAAATGGTAGCCAGTGGCGAACTTGAACACTTGGTGGCTGAACGGGTCTGGCAAGAGTTATCAAAAGCATTACAAACAGAACAACCTTCCGTATTTTTCACTAGCCTCAGACAGGTGAATGCGCTATCCACTTTATTCCCTGAAGTGGATCGTCTGTTTGGTGTGCCACAAATACCCAAATGGCACCCTGAAGTTGATACTGGTGTGCATGTGATGATGGTTATCGATCAGGCTGCAAAGTTAACCGAAGATCTGGCTGTCAGATTCTCTGCTTTATGCCACGATCTGGGTAAAGGTCTGACACCAAAAGATATATTGCCCAGTCATACCGGTCATGAAGCGACAAGTATTAAGCTGACCCAACAGTTATGCCAGCGCTTGAGAGTACCTAAAGATATCAGTTCGCTTGCCGCAAAAGTGGCAGAGTTTCATACCGATGTTCACTTATTATTTGAGCTTGATGCCAGTCGGGTTTTAGAGGTGCTTGAAAGTTTGGATAGCTTCCGCCGTCCTCACCGGTTTGAACAGTTTTTATTGGCAGGTGAAGCGGACTTTCGTGGTCGACCAGGGTATGAAACCGCCGATTATCCTGAAAAAGATGCCTTTTCGGCTTGTTATCAATACGCTGCCGAGGTCGATATCAAACCATTACTTGATCAAGGTTTAGCAGGCGAGCAAATCAAATCGGCAATTCGCCAACATAGACTCAATGCAATTGAGGGGGTCTTATCCCACTACCGAGCAGCGCCATGACCTTGCATAAGCCAGCCCTTCATCACGTATAATCTAATGAACCTTTTTTTCGACTCTATCTATAGGACGTTACAATGAGCACAGACATTTCAGCCAAATGGACCAGTGTAAACGCTGCCTGCCAACCATTAGTGGATGCCTTAATTGATAATGCTGAAGCATTACAACTTGAAATCAGCACCTTAAGCAATGGCACTCGGGTGGTTGATGCTGGCATTAACTGTAACGGCGGGCTGGAAGCCGGACGTCTTATTGGTGAAATTTGTATGGGTGGGCTGGGTACGGCCACCATGGGTACCAACAGTGGCTTTGCCAACTGGCCATGGTCAGTTAATGTCCATGCTAAGACCCCCGTTTTAAGTTGCCTCGGCAGTCAATATGCCGGATGGAGCTTATCTCATAAAAGCGAAGACAGTAAGTTCTTTGCTTTAGGCTCTGGCCCCGGTCGTGCGCTGGCAGCTAGAGAAGAAATTTTCAAAGAATTTGGTTACAAAGACGAAGCTGAATCAACCGTCATTGTTCTGGAAGTGGATAGTTTCCCGCCAGTAGAAGTGGCTGAAAAAGTGGCCAATAACTGTGGTATTAAGCCTGAAAACCTCACGTTCATCTTGACGCCTACCTCGAGTCTGGCTGGTGTGATGCAAATTGCTATCCGTGTCCTGGAAGTCGCCATGCATAAAGCACACGAACTGCATTTCCCGTTAGAAAAAATTGTTGATGGTTATGGCTCAACGCCAGTCGCGCCTCCAGGTGGTGACTTTATGACTGCCATGGGCCGCACTAATGATGCAATTTTATTTGGTGGTCAAGTACATTTATTTGTTGATGCTACAGATGAAGAAGCGAAAGATCTGGCTGAAAAAATGCCTAGTAATACTTCATCAGACTATGGCCGTCCCTTTGCCGACATCTTTAAATCTTATGAATATGACTTTTTCAAAATTGATGGCATGTTGTTCAGTCCAGGTAAAGTGATTGTGACTAGCACAAAAACAGGTAAAAGCTTCACTGCTGGTGAGCTGAATCAGGAATTACTCAATCTTTCTTTCGGACTTTAAATCACTATGGCGTCAAACCGCCTTGTTATTTTTAACGATACCCACGGCTGGCACAGTGAACAATTAACACATTCACTGAGCCAGTTTGGTATCGAAGCAGTGTTAACAGACTTAGCGGCATGTCGAATCGATCTAGACTCCCCGACCGGTTTGTTTATTCCCGGCTTTGAGAATGAATTACCCGCCGCCGCAATGGTTCGAGGTATTGCGCCAGGTTTTCTCGAACAAATCACCCTTCGCATGGATGTCCTGCATACCTTAGCTGAATTGGGAATTCCTGTTTTTAACCCAGCAACGGCTATCGAATACACGGTAGATAAAGCCAGAACATCATTACGCCTGCATCAGGCTGGATTGAGCACGCCAAGAACCTGGGCATGCGAAGACAGCAATATGGCCAAACAGATCATTACCCGAGAATTGAATATGGGTAATATAATCGTGATGAAACCGTTATTCGGCTGCCAAGGTAAAGGTATCACCTTAATCGAAGATTTATCGCAATTCGAACAACTTCCTCCTGTTGGTGGTGCTTATTATCTGCAGGAATATATTGCACCAGAACTTGAAGGTATCTGGCAGGATTGGCGTCTATTGGTCATTGATAATGAAGTCTGCGCCGCCATGAGCCGACGCGCCAATAAATGGATAACCAATTTTGCTCAAGGAGCCAGCTGTTTTGCTACCACGGTCACCGAAGAGATGAGGCAATTAGCTGTCAAAGCGACGGCAGCAGTGAATGCAGACTATGCCGGTGTCGATCTGATCAGGGATAAAAATGGACACTTTACCGTGTTAGAAGTGAACAGTGTTCCAGCTTGGAAAGGACTCTATCAAGCTACCGGAACGGATGTGGCTATGCACCTGGCTAAAGCATTAGTCAAACGTATTGAACAAAAACAAGCGACCCATGCTCTCTGAGTCAGATTTAAAAGACGCTGTATTCTGGGCCTGTGAGCAAGAGGTCTCTGCCCCCAAACCCGGTAATGTTAATGTCATCAGTGATGGGCATAATATGGTGGTGGAAGATTTTATTAAAAGTGCTCACGCTATCGCCCCGGTTATGGCAAAACCTGATTTGACCGTAGGTGAACGTATTCTGCAATCGATTCAGGCAACCCGACGTGTTGTCAACTGCAATACCAACTTAGGTATTGTTTTACTGTTTGCACCACTGTGTCAGGCTGTTCAGTCGTGTGAAACCTTTGACGAACTTCCAGAACGTCTTCAAGTCGTACTCAATAATCTGACTGTAGATGATGCCATCGATTGCTACCAAGCCATTCGTTTAGCTGAAGCGGGTGGACTAGGTAAACAAGACCAACAGGATATCAGCGCAGTACCAACCATTACCTTGCTTGAAGCGATGGATTTAGCAAAAAATCGTGATCAAATTGCCCAGCAATATATCAATAATTTCAACACGCTATGGGATCTGAGTTTGCCATCATTGACAAAAGCGATAAATTCTGGGGAAAGTGTTGAATGGGCAACGGCTTTCGCGTATCTTAAGTTGTTATCGAAGGCGTTGGATAGCTTGATATCCCGTAAGCAATCCACTGCGCTGGCAACCAAAGTCAGTGAGAGAGCAAAACAGTTTGTGATCCAAATAGAAGAAACGGGTACTGTAGAGACCCATTTTGATGCACTCACTCACTGGGATAAAGAATTAAAAGAGAAAGCAATTAATCCAGGGACATCGGCTGATCTTATTGCAGCCACCTTGTTGCTTTATAAATTTAAGCAATTGCTTTCTTTTAATGAATTTCAGTACCACGAAGCATTTAGCGGACGGCACTGAGCAGGTGATACGTTCCT
>NZ_DIAC01000132.1:0-144 GCF_002414625.1 Methylophaga sp. UBA5088
GGTCTGAAGCTTCAGACTGAGTCGTTGAGCTTGATTGCAACCGTTGTTCAACATCTCGAAGTAACTCATCTTTAAATGAGGCCAGGATGACATTTATCTCTGGCTGCGCTGACTCAGAATCAGCATGAGCATGAGCATGAGCAT
>NZ_DIAC01000132.1:279-2775 GCF_002414625.1 Methylophaga sp. UBA5088
GAGCATGAGCATGAGCATGAGCAGCATCAGGCAGAGGGATAGCGCTGAACTCAATTTCATCTAATATACTTTCCAGCTTATCCGCTTCGGGCGGTTTGCTCAGAACAGCTGAGGCACCTGCCTCAAACGCTTTTTTCTGATCAGCTTCGGTTTCATTACCTGTACAAATGACAACCGGAATATGTCCCCATTGTGGGTGTTGTTTCAGCTGGGAGGTAGCTGTCAGGCCATCCATCGTCGCCATCATCACATCCATAAAGATGATATCCGGTAAGGTATCCGTGGTCTGTAACCATTGCATTGCTTCTTCAGCGCTACCCCATTCCACACTGCTGTAACTATGGTCACGTAGCAATTTGCTTAGGGTCATTCTGGCAACGCGAGAATCATCCACCACTAATGCCATCAATTTAGTCATGATTATCCTCTGTTGATGTTAACCGGCGCGAAAGGCATCCATTTTAATCGACTCGACTTTTTTACCCATCATGATGACCTCCCCCTGATAACGCTGCTGCATATCACTGGCGAATTCAAAAAAGTAATACCGCTGCAACTGTATACGACCTTGGCGATTACGTTTAAATCGTATCTTACGCCAGAACACCGTATCGTTTAAAAAAGCCACGCCGGTATTGGCGCAATACGATTTTGCGGCCAGCGTCGCGCGTTCAGCCACACCGCGACTGTCCCACCAAAACCAGGCTATAGCAGCTAGAATGATGACTATAATTTCGCTGTCATTCACCCTAGATCACCCCATAATGCTTGAGAGACAGCCAGAGCTGCCACTGCGGCTGTTTCCGTTCGTAAAATACGTGGTCCAAATTGTACAGCCTGATAACCGGTATCTTTTGCCATCGCCACTTCGCTATCCGCTAAACCACCCTCGGGACCAATCAACATGGTTAGCGATTGAGGTTTTGACAACTCAGTAAAGCGTGTTTCTGCTAGAGGATCCAGTACCAAGTTCAGCTGATCCTGATAATCAGATAATACATCGGCTAATGTTTGAACTGGGCTTAATTCAGGCAAAAAACTCCGACCTGATTGCTCACAGGCACTAATCATGACACCTCTCCAATGATGAAATCGTTTATCAGCGCGGTCACCATTTAGCTGTACATTGCAACGTTCGGTTATCACAGGCACAATTTTTTTGACGCCCAACTCCACCGCTTTTTGTATAGCAAAGTCCATTCTCTCACCACGTGAAACGCCTTGTAATAAGGTGATATCTAATGGTGATTCTTTCTGTGTTTCTATCGCATTGCCCAGGCGCACGCGTGAATGCCGCTTTTCAACTAGGGTCAACTCTGCTTCATACTCCATACCGCCACCATTGAACAAACGAATATTGGCCCCTGGTTTGAGCCGCAGCACTTGAATGGCATGACGGTGCACGTCATCCGGTAAGACAAATTCTGATTCAGAAGATGACAGTGTTTCAGTATAAAATCGAGGCATGCGCATGTTGTTGGTGTCAAAAAGCAAGTAAAGTGATAAGCAGTTTACAGATTGTCATCGATAGATTGAATCAAATTCCTTTTTTCACTGTTATACTCAAGTCATGAATATAGACCGGCAACAAATTCAACACATTGTCAGGGACGTGGCCTTCACGACCCTTCTTCCATTGACCAATAACGTTAGCCGGGATTACAAAAAAGATGGCAGCATCGTCACCTCAGCAGATGATGCAGTACAAAGCGCTCTAAGTAAAAGGCTCGCCGAACTGTATCCTGATATTGCGCTACTGGGTGAAGAAATGTCTGCCGAACAGCAACAGCAGCTTTTCGATTCTGGTAAGCCAATATGGTGTCTTGATCCGGTCGATGGCACCAGCAATTTTGCTTCTGGCTTGCCTCTTTACTCCATTTCATTGGCACTAATCGAGCAAGGTAAAGTGACTTTTGCCATGGTGCTTGATCCATCGAGAGATGAGAGTTTCACTGCTCTTCGTGGTCAGGGAGCCTGGTTAAATGATTTACCTCTGCGTTTAACCTCTCCTAATCTCAGTTTGGATAACACTATTGCCTTTGTCGATTTCAAACGGCTACCTCAAGATTTAGCGTTGAAACTTGTCAGAGATCGTCCTTTTGCTTCACAGCGGAATTTAGGTTCTATCGCGCTCGAGTTATGCTGGCTAGCAGCCGGACGGGGCCATATTTATCTTCATGGTAAACAACAAATCTGGGACTATGCAGCTGGTGACTTGATCTTGGAAGAAGCCGGTGGTTTTGCTTCGACACTGTATGGAAACCCTTCATTTCGTTACACATTAGAGCCACGCTCTTCCTGTGCTGCCATTGATGAGGCGTTATTTCAAGTTTGGCAAAATTATTTGCTGGATGCCGTGAATGGTTAGAAAATCACTGGAATTTGTCACGCCAGACTGGACAATGCCCGACCATATTCAGGCATACACAACCACCAGAAAGGGCGGTGTCAGCCCGCCCCCATACGACAGCCTTAATCTTGCCGAACACGTTAACG
>NZ_DIAC01000132.1:2878-14605 GCF_002414625.1 Methylophaga sp. UBA5088
CAACACGTTAACGATACACATGAGAATGTAGAAAAAAATCGTCAACTACTTGCCTCAGCCTTGACGCTGCCGGCTTCCCCGCTTTGGTTACAACAGACGCATAGTACTAAGGTCATCAACAGTCAGGACTGGTATGAAGGCATCGAAGCAGATGCCATCTACTGTAATCAAAACGATCACGTCTGCGCCATCATGACAGCGGATTGTTTGCCTCTATTAATCAGTAATCAGACTGGTACTGAAATTGCCGCCATTCATGCTGGCTGGCGTGGTTTAGCGGATGGCATCATAGAAACGACTATAGAACGTTTTCAAGACTCAACAGATAAACTCCATGTTTGGCTGGCGCCCGCAATTGGTCCCGAAAAATTTGAAGTCGGTCAAGATGTGTTTGAGGCATTTATCAATCACTCAGATACCGCACAAGTCGCCTTTCAGCAAACGGATAATAGCCACTATTTGGCTGATATCTACCAACTTGCCCGTTTGAGATTAAGGCAGCTAGGCATCACACAAATGTCTGGAGGCGATGCCTGTACGGTGACCGAGACCTCACGCTTTTTTTCATACCGGCGCGATGGCGAGACCGGTCGCATCGTTTCGCTTATCTGGATCGGCAATAAATAAGGTATCATTACCGGCTTAATTCAGCCTTGTTGGATCATTATGGAATTACTCATCTGGATCATCGTTTTTAGTCTGGTAGGCGGACTTTTAAGCGTCGTTGTCGCTTCATCCTTTTTATTACTGCCCGAAAAACACCGTAGTTTGACGGTGCCACATTTGGTCAGCTTTGCGATTGGTGCCATGTTAGGCGCGTCATTTCTTGGCTTAATCCCTCACGCCATCGAACATGAATACGCCATTGATGCACATGCTATCGGCTTTACCTTACTGCTTGGTCTACTCAGTTTCTTCGCGCTGGAAAAAATGGTGTTATGGCGACATTGTCATAGCCATCATGGTCACGAACATATCCCTGAACTCGACAGACCCGATCACCACGGTGGTCACCATCACGATCACAAACATAAGTCTGCAGGCCCGCTAATTCTCATTGGCGATACAATTCATAACTTTGTCGACGGCATTTTAATTGCTGCCGCATTTTTAACAGACGTGCATTTGGGTATTGTGACGGCATTAGCTATTGCCGCCCATGAAATTCCACAAGAGTTAGGTGATTTTGTCATTTTGCTGCACAGCGGCTTTAGCCGCAAAAAAGCGCTTTATTACAATATTCTCTCGAGTTTAGGCACGTTGGCTGGTGCTTTACTGGGTTATTTTGCCCTTTCTGATATGCAACAAATTCTGCCTTATGTTCTGCTTGTTGCGGCATCCAGCTTTATTTACGTGGCTGTAGCAGATTTAATTCCTGGCTTACACGACAAGATCAAGCCATCAGAGTCTTTGCAACAAATCAGCTTGATCGCCTTGGGCGTTATCTTCATCTATATCGCGCACAGCACGCTTCATTAAATATGACGGGAAGGAACCCTGATAAAAAGATTTTGATAGTCGGTCCATCATGGGTTGGCGATATGGTGATGGCACAATCGCTATTTATAGCGTTGAAAAAGAACAATCCAGACGTCACCATCGATGTGCTCGCTATGGACTGGACTCGACCGCTGCTTCAACGTATGCCAGAGGTCAATGAGGCCATCAGTATGCCCATATCGCATGGTATTTTTGGCTGGAATATGCGTAAAAAACTCGGTCAGTCATTACGAGAGAAACGCTACGACCAAGCTATTGTGCTGCCTAATTCCTGGAAGTCAGCATTAATTCCTTGGTTTGCAAAAATACCGCTAAGAACGGGATGGCTTGGAGAATATCGTTACGGCTTACTAAATGATGCCCGAAAACTCGATAAGCAGGCTTTGCCGATGATGGTCGAGCGTTTTGTCGCTCTGGCGCATCCAGCGTCATTATCACGAACTCCGCCCGCTTATGAAGCACCATTGATGCTTGCCGAGCCAGCTAATGAAGCGATTAATCCCAAACGAAAGTCGGACGGTCAAAAAAGACTTATTCTCTGTCCGGGCGCAGAATTTGGCCCAGCCAAACAATGGCCAACCTCTCATTACGCCGCTTTAGCTGATTTTTTTCTTACATCCGGCTGGCAAGTGTTGATACTCGGTTCCAAAGCCGATGTCTGCACCGCTGAGGAAATCATCCATCTTTCCAGTCAGCAATCAAACAACCTTATCAGCCTGGCTGGTCAGACAAAGTTAGAAGAAGCCATCGACCTGTTAGGAACAGCTGATCAGGTAGTTTCTAATGATTCAGGGTTAATGCACATCGCCGCTGCCTTACAAGTGCCATTAGTGGTTGTATATGGTCCGACCTCTCCGGCATTCACTCCACCTTTGGCCAGCAACGCGCACATCACACAGATAGATATCGAATGTAGCCCATGCTTTAAGCGTACTTGCCCATTAGGCCACCATAACTGTATGAAACAACTGTCTGTTGACAGTGTAATTAAACTAATAAAACCAACATTATGAAACCGTTAAACTCGCTTTTTTCAGACTTATCCCTTCACAATATTCGTCTATTTACGGCCTTTTTTAGCCTGCTATTTTCCGTCTTGGCATTTTCCACCGACCAGCTCATTAATAGTGATGGTGTTTTATACCTGAACATGGCGAGAGCTTATATAGAAGGTGGGTTAGCTGCAACAGCATCCATGTACAATTGGCCATTTTTCTCCATCTTAATTGCCGTTATTCATCAATTTACAGGTCTCCAACTAGAATTGAGTGGGCAGATCATCAATAGCCTGCTTTTTGTGGTTTTTACTGATGCGCTAGTACTGATTGCTAATAAATTATTATCTAACCTAAGATACGTCTTTATTGCTTCCTTACTCATTCTCTGTTTTTCTACACTTAATGACTACCGTAGTTATATTATTAGAGATATTGGCTACTGGGCTTTTATCTCGATATCGATCTATCGAATCATTATTTTTTTAGAAAAACCGACTTGGCAAAATGGTATCTATTGGCAATTAAGCATTTTATTTGCGCTTTTATTCCGTATCGAAGCTGTTGCCATTATGATGGCAACGCCCTTTTTCATATTGTTCCAGTTCGGAATCAAAGAGGGCATCAAACCTGCTCTAAGACTTTGCTCATTGTTTCTTTTTGGTGGAGCAATGGCAGCCTCGATATTTACTCAGCAACAAGGCATGATAAACGCATTCGGTAAACTACTTAGCGTGACGCAATTTCTAGATTACTCACGTATTGCTGATGAATTTCATAGTAAAACGACCATTATCGGTAATGAACTATTAAATGAATATTCTGAGCGATACAGCGGAATGATTTTGGCTTCAGGCCTAGTTTATATGTTATTAACAAAAATCATTACTGGCTTATCGCCCCTTAATCTTATTTTATTTACATTTGCTAAATTCCAGCATAAGAAAGGATCATCTAACGATAATACTCGTCGTTTCCTGATTTTCTTCATTGGCATCAACCTCATTATTCTGCTTGCATTCCTATTTAAACATTACTTCATCAGCACTCGCTATGCTGTCATGTTAATTACGGCACTGATGATACTCATGTTACCCGCAATGTGTCGCTTGATAGATGATTACTGGCAAGCTAAAAATAAATCTGCCCTTATACTTATCCCCTTCTTACTTCTTGCGAGTCTCATTGATACCTTCACTACAAGTGTAACCAAAGGCTATATAAAAGAAACGGCGATCTGGGCGAGCCAAAATTTGCCGGAAAACAGCCGGGTTCTTACCAATGATATTTTTATTGATTTTTATTTCCATGAAAATGAGCCTAAGGCGCGGTTAAAACTCGATAGAACGCTTCAAACTAATAAGCAGTTTGATTATTTTATTGTCATCGAGAAGCGCTCTCATACAGAGACAAAGAAGCAATATGCAAACTGGGATTTGATACCAATTCATTACAGCGAGAACGCTCGAGGTGATAAGGCCGTCATCTATAAGGCGCTAAATATTGACAACTAGACCACGTCACGTTCTGCAGTTATGCCATAGCTACGATCCGCCTTTTGATGATTGCGCGCGACAATATGCATCATTATTTAAAGGCACTAATTTCCGTGTTACTACGGTCTTCCTAACGGGAGCCCCCAGAGCTGACTTGTTAGAAAATACACTGTCTGACGAGGTCATTTTTCTTGAAAGCCCAAAGCATAAACTCAAAGGACTTAAGTTATCACTACTGAAACGAGTGAAGAGAATATCTCAACAAAAACACTACGAACTTTGTATTGCACATAGGACAAAACCAACATATTTAGCCCTCATTGCCACACAACTTCCTGTAATGAGTATTCATCACGCTTTTGGTGACTTTGACCGTTTAGGAAGAAGGCTTTTTACAGAATTCTTCTCATCTCGCTTATTACTCATAGGGGTATCCAAGGCTGTATCAGCCGATATAAAACAGCACTTACCCCGTTTTCCCGTAGATGGGATCAAAACTTTATATAACAGAGTGGATATAGAACACTCAAAAAATGAGCTCTTGAGTAAAGCTAAAGCCAGAGAAATGCTAGATATTCCTGATGAATCTTATGTTATCGGTAATGTAGGCAGATTACATCCTGATAAAGACCAAGAGACACTGATTCGGGCATTTGCCAAAGCAAAGCATGCGCTCCCTGAGAATACTTTGTTAATTATTATTGGCAAGGGCAAACTTCAACAAAAACTTCATGATCTTGCTCAGTCACTGAATGTAGAAGACAACATCAAATTTATTGGCTACATCAAAGATGCGAAGCGTTACTTTACAGCCTTCGATATTTTTGTCTTGACCTCTGATAGTGAGCCTTTTGGTATGGTCGTATTGGAAGCTATGATTGCGAACCTGCCTATTATTTGTAGTGATTGTGGAGGAGCAAAGGAAATTGTAGAAAACACAGGGCTATTATTTCCTTTTGCATCTTCTGAAAAGTTAGCAGAGTTACTGGTTCACTCAGCCAACAACAGAGAGTCAGCATATAGTCATGATGCTTCGCTTATGAAACTACATACTTACTTTTCTGATGAAGCTGGGAGGAGAGCATTTTGGAAATTAGAGCAAATAAAGAAAATTCTCTCACCTTAACTGATCTGTTTTTGCCAATTAATCAGTATTTAAGAATAATGCATTACTTTACATAGCAAATATATTCAATAATCAGGTCGTATAAAAATGGCAGACATAAAACACAAAAACAAATATGACTTTGACACGATATGGCAACTGGATACAGATTGGTTCGAGCCCCCAAACCACAGACGCGGTGGCTGGAGTGGTGTGGTTAAATATGTACTTGAAACAACACATGGTGCTATTGATGTGTTTATCAAACGTCAGGAAAATCATCGCACAAAAACATGGTGTCATCCTTTAAAAGGCATTCATACCTTTCAAAAAGAATATAACAATATTCTTAAACTTACGGCTAAGCATATTCCTACACTTGAACCTGTCTATTTTTCATGTGACCAGTCAAGGGCGATACTGGTTACAAAAGAGCTTCGAGATTATCAATCACTCGAAAACATTTCTCCCTCAACCTTATCAAATGTGTCACGTAAACAATTACTGAAAGCTGTAGCTCATGTATTGGTGAATATGCACCAAGCACATTTTCAACATAATTCACTTTATCCCAAACACATTTTTGCTAAGCCAGTATCTAACGGCTGGAAGATAAAAATCATCGATCTGGAGAAAATGAAACGTACATTGTTGGTCAGACAATCGATGCTGAGAGATCTGGGCACACTAGACCGTCATGCTAATGAAGATTGGTCAATGAAAGACCGCGTTTTCTTTTTACAACAGTATTTCAATGAACAACCATTGTCTAAAAAGACTAAACAACTTTTACATAAAATTGCTAAGCCCAAAAAAGCAAAACGTCATTAGTCGTGTTGACCGACTGCATGCGATATACTTACGCACTGTTTAACTCAAAGACATATATCACATCATGATCGTTTTAGGTTTGTCTGGCGCGGTAAATCACGACGCCTCTGCTGCTTTATATATTGATGGAAAGCTTGTAGCTGCTGCTGAAGAGGAGCGTTTTCTGCGTGACAAGCACGCCAAAGGGAAAATGCCTTATGAGGCCACTAAATTCTGTTTAGAACAGGCTGGTATTCGTCCCGATCAGATTGATATTGTGGCTTTCCCTTACGCTGAGATTGGCCTGAAATCACCCGCACGCTGGCACTATGCAAAGCGCCATTGGTATGCCCCTGACCGCGCACTTACCGCTTTATTCAGCGGTAACCGTCGATATTGGCGGAATCACCGAAATGTAATGAAGTTATTAGATGATCTAGGTATCGGAGCGAAACGCGTTAAATTTGTCCCAGTTGAACATCATCTAGCGCATGCCAGTAGTGCCTTCCATTTGAGTGGTTTTAAAGAAAAAACAGCCATTATCGGTATTGATGGTAAAGGCGAATATGCCACTACTTTTTTTGGTTATGGCGAAAATGGCAAGATTCATAAGATCAAAGAATTCTATGATCCGGATTCACTTGGTGGTGTCTATGGTGCATTAACAGAATATCTTGGCTTTGAAATGCTGGATGGCGAATTCAAAGTAATGGGTATGGCCCCTTATGGTGATCCGAAGCGTTTCGACTTCTCACGTTTAATTGACTACAAAAACGGTGACTTCAAGGTCAATACCAAACTGGTCAATGTCGTAGGCACTCGCCGTTACAAGAAGAATGGCAAAGGCTACTTTTTCAGTCCTGAGTTAATCGAATGGCTCGGCCCTATGCGAGAAGGCGATGAAAAAGATGAGCCTTACATCGATTACGCCGCAAGCATCCAAGACCTGTTAGAGAAAACAGCTTTAAAACTGATTGATTTTTATCTGGGTGACATTATTAAAGACACTGGCAAAATCGCTTATGCTGGTGGTGTGGCTCTCAATGTGAAACTCAACCAGCGTATTATTGCCATGTCCGGTGTCAAAGAACTGTTTGTACAACCAGCGGCAAGCGATGCGGGTACTGCCATTGGTGCGGCCAGTTATGCTTCACAATTATCCGGTGTACCCGTAGAAAAAATGGAGCATGTCTACTTAGGCCCAGCCTATACCACTGAACAATGTATTGAGGCCTGTGAGCAATACGAACAGCCAGTTAAATGGGAGCGAATGAACAATGTCACCGCCGAAACAGCTAAAATTCTAGCTGATGGTAATCCAGTTTCCTGGTTCCAGGGGCATATGGAGTTTGGACCTCGCGCTTTAGGTAATCGAAGTATTCTGGGTTCACCGAGTCATTCAGGCGTAGCTGACAGAATTAATGCCCAGATTAAATATCGTGAACGTTGGCGCCCCTTCTGTCCTAGTATGCTGGATACAGTTGCACCAGAAATATTACAGACAGATCATCCTAGCCCGTATATGACATTTACATTTGATGTGGCTGAAAGTTGGAAGTCGCGTATTCCTGAAGTCGTGCATGAAGATGGTACGGCTCGGGCTCAAATTGTCACTCAAGCAACCAATCCTCGTTACTACTCACTGCTGCAGGAAATGGAGAAACTCACGGGCAATGGTGTGGTTTTAAATACCTCGCTGAATCGCCGCGGAGAGCCAATGGTATGTAGCCCAACTGATGCATTAAATATGTTTTTCGGTTCTGATCTACAGTATTTAGTGATGGAAGATATACTCATCACAAAGTAGATTGATTTAATCCATATAGCTCAGCATATACTCAACACGTTTTTTCCAGGTGTAGTGTTGGCTTATTTTCTGCTGTCCCCGTTTAGCTATAGCTAAACGGGCATCATCATTACTCAAATAATAAAGCACTTTTTCTACCAGCTCTTTTGAGCCCTTAAACGTCTCAATTTCCAAACCAATCTCGAATAAATCTGCCACTTCATCACAATAATCTGTTAAGACAAAACACCCTGCCGCCATTGCCTCAAAGATTCTTAAATTAACACCAGTTTCAGCTGCATAGAATGGCCCTCGAGTGATATTCAATACAATCTTAGAACTGACAAGATGCTGATAAAGTTCTTGTCCCCATAACGGTTTGTCATCAACTTTCTGTTGTAAAGCAGGTGACATTATTGATTGATTTCTTTTCCATCGATTTCCCTTGATAGAAACATAATCAGCAATATGTTCCAGCATAAAACAACGTCTCAGATCAGCGCTACCTACAAATAAAACGTCATGCTGATACTTAGCTGGCTCAGCTTCAACCAGATTAGCCCCAAAAGGTGAAAATATCGTATTAATATTTTTTCGATTGAAAAACTCTGTCACTACTTTTGAAAATGAAAATACGCGATCATAAACACGGACTTCATTCTCAATAAAATAGATAAACTCTCTACGCTTTGAATATAGATTGCAACTATCAGTATCGTATAAATAGAGTTTTATACCTTTAGTTTTAGCTAAATCTGCGAGGTGGTTGGGTTTAATAAAGCGATATAAAAAACCTATAACAAAAATACTGTCAGGTTTAATTTCCTCAATTAATGATAACAACGACTCAAAACGTTTCTTGGGTAAGTAATAAAAACTATTTTTCTCAGATAGTTTTCGTTGTACTTTTGTGAAAGCTGAGCGAGGCTTATATAAGCTGATATTCTCCAACTTAGCTAAATCATAATATTCTGAGTTGTCTATACAAGCATGAATATCTCGACCGAGAGTGGCACCACCAATTCCATCCAGAATTAAAATTTTCTTGTCCGTCACCAACCAATGTCCTTATATTGCTTTTATAATTTTCTGTATGCTGGGTTGGTTAATAAATTGCTTTGATAACAGGCGTTGAAACTTTTCCCATTTCCGTTCAATCTTTCTTTTGCCGAAAAACCGAACATAACTGCTAATCGGAATGATATCGGAGTTGCCGATATTATCGATAATCAAACATCTCATGCCATCATTTCGCTGCTGCAAAACCATATTCTTCGGTTTGAGTGTCATGGTAATAATGTTCTGTTCTAACAAATCCTGTTTCAATCTGCTCAGAGCCTGACTGATGGGTTCGACTAATGCAGAAGTCGATGCCAGATTATCCAGATAAAACTCTAATGTTTTTGAAACCTGACCATCCTCGTCACGAATCAAATCAAACACCGCACCAGATCCCATATTGGTGTCTTCATTACCATAGAACTTTGGCAAACTTAGCCAGTCGATATTTCGCTGTTGTAAAAATCGATAATAGGCCTGTTCACGACGTGTTTCTTTCTCACCACGTAAAACGACCACTTTGACGCATTTTGATGAATCATCAGGATGCACATGTACTTCTCTGTGCAAGCCTTTACCGACTAGAGTCGTGTTGGATAACTCAAGCATTACCATACCCGTTAGGATTTTGACTCTGCCAACGCCACGCATCGGTGACCATATCTTCAAGTGATTTCTCAGCAGTCCAGCCAAGTAATGATTTTGCTAACGCAGGATCAGCATAATTGATGGCCACATCACCCGCTCGGCGTTCAACAATTTGATATTTCACCTCTTTATTGGAGGCTTGCTCAAAAGCGGCGATGACTTCAAGTACGCTGTAACCTTGTCCTGTGCCAAGATTGACGGCTTTACAACATGGCGCGGTTGCTTCTGATTCCAGCCAGTTAAGTGCTTCAAGATGTCCTCTAGCTAAATCCATCACATGAATGTAATCACGCACCCCTGTACCATCTACTGTGTCATAGTCACCGCCAAACACAGACAGACACTCTCGTTTACCAATGGCTGTTTGCGTGACATAAGGCATCAAATTATTCGGTATAGCGCTAGGATCTTCACCAATAAGACCAGACTCGTGTGCACCAGCCGGATTAAAGTAACGTAATAACACCGCACTAAGTTGATCTGGCGTCGCCTTGACCATATCCGCCAGAATTTCTTCTATCATCAGCTTGGTTCGCCCATAAGGATTGGTCGCTGATGTTGGAAATGTTTCATTAACAGGCATGGAAGCCGGGTCACCATACACAGTAGCTGATGAGCTGAATACAAAATTTTTAACAGAAAACTGCTGCATTACTTCAAGCAAGACGAAGGTAGCATCAAGATTATTCTGGTAATACATCAAAGGAAATGCGCATGACTCACCCACCGCTTTCAGGCCAGCCAAATGAATAACAGCGTCAATAGGATGCGTATTAAAAATACCTTGCAATGCAGTTTTATCTCGACAATCAGCTTTATAAAAGGCCAGTTTTTTACCGGTAATCTGACTGACACGATCTAGGGCAATGGCTGAACTATTACTGAGGTTATCCACCACCACGACCTCAAAACCGGCTTCTAATAACACCACACAAATATGTGAACCAATATACCCCGCGCCACCAGTAACCAATACCGTTTTCGTCATTATGTTTCCCTTTTTTGTTTTGCCAGTGATTTAATCACTGTGGCAGCCTGCTGCGGCATACTATACAAATCTTCTGTTGCAGCATAATGAAGCGCTTGCTTCGACCAATACTGTAACTCGTCTTTATCCAACATTTCCGCTAGATCTAAAGCCGTTTTTTCTGCATTCTCGGCATCGCTAATAACCCGTCCCGCATCTGCCTTAGTCACATGTTTGGTGTAACCACAGACATCAGATACCAAGCTTGGTAACCCTGCCACCATAGCTTCTAGAATCACCGTACCTGTATTTTCTTTTCTTGCTGGGTGAATTAACAGATCGGCCGCCAGCAAAAACCGGGGAATATCGGAACGTCCCCCAAGAAATGTCACTTGCTGAGCAATAGAGGCTTGCTGTGCTTGGCGTTGTAGATAACGGTTATCACCGTCACCTATCACCATTAACTTCGTTTTATCTTTGAGCTGTTTGGGTAATCTGGCTAATGCAGCAATGGCGCGATCAACGCCTTTGGTTTTAAAGCCAGTCCCCACCATCAGTACTAACCATTCATCTTGGGCAATATTAAATTCAGCACGGACTTGCTGACGAATGTGTTCAGCATTGGCAGGACGCTGCCTGTCACGGTCAATACCTGGCGGTAAGCTGATTAAACGATTTTGAGGTGTCTGATAATGTTGTTCGAACAGGGCTTGCTGCACATCAGAAATCATCATCGACACAGTATTTGACTGCTTGCCAAAAACGGCTTCTTCACAAGCTTTATAAAATTTTACACGTCCGGAAAACTGTAAAAGCGCATACAGAGGATGTGACTGAATACGATCGATATAACAAGGGTCTGCCGCGTAATAAACATCCAGCCCCGGCATTTTATTAAAGCCAATGACCAGATCGTAATTCTGCTGATGTAATTGTGGCAAAAGCTGATCAATATAGGATTGTAACTTGGCGTGGTTGCTCCAGCCCTTGGTTTCAATAATGTGCACATTAAACTGCTCAGGGACGTCCCCTTGCCATTCCATCACATATACGTCGACCGTATCATCAGCTTGCAGGCAGCATTGCATGATATTCATAAAATCACGAGCAAGTCCGCCAAAAGGGAAAAACTTATATAAACAGACCGCGTATTTCATAAACGTGTATTTTGTCCCTGCAGCATGACTCTGAAAAAGGCCTCCAACTCAGGATTCTTCCAGTTTTTCAGAAAGCGTTTTTTATCTTGCAAGTGAGCCATGATCGCTTGTTTTTTATTGCCATATTCTCGCATAGCATCTAAATCAATAAGCCTGATTTTACCTTGCTTATCTAATAACAAGTTCTGCGCTTTCATATCACCA
>NZ_DIAC01000132.1:14664-18119 GCF_002414625.1 Methylophaga sp. UBA5088
GTTCTGCGCTTTCATATCACCATGGCCAACTTGCATTGTGTTCAGATCTGAAAAGATAGTTTGAATCTGACTCACTTCTGATTCCGTTGGCATGCGTTGCTGGTAAACATCTAACAACTCCTCGGCCTCATGGTATTCGCTAATAAAATAAGCTGTTTGTCTCAATGGACCCATGCGCTTTTCAATAAAGGCGAGAGGCTCGGTTGTCGGAATACCAGAAAAAACCAGTAAATTAGCATTGCACCATGATGCCGCGGCCCGGCTTGGTCGCCAGCAGCGGCTTATGGCATGACCCAGATTCTTAATATTATAACGTTTGATAACGACCTCACGGCCAGCCAGCTTTGTGCGTACAACTGTCGCCGTATTACCGGCTTTTAATACCTGAGCGCCAGCAAATAATGCCTCAATATCACGGACGGACTGAAGTTGACTCTGTTGCCAGAAATCTCGTTTTGCTGCGACCTGCCAATGAATATTCTTTTGATAATACGTCATCGTACATGGACGAAAACATTTCTTAAGAAATTGTGTTTTGCGTTGCTGCCATGCTTTGTCTAACAGCTGACTAAACTGTTGCTGCTCATCGGCCGAATAATGCCAACCACGTCCTTCATAATAAACTTTAAGCAAAGGCATCAAATGACTACGCTGTTGCAATGAAAACTGGGCAAATAGTCTGGCCAAGTTTGTCAGGCTAGTATCTTTATCAAGTGCTTTGCCGTCACCTGACTGTTTCACAGAGCCCAGATCGATAAGCACAATCTCATCACCGCTGAGTAATAAATTATCGAGATGGATATCATCTTGATAAATGCCGCCCAAGTGTAGAGTAAGCATTAACTCTGATAGCAATGCCAAGCGCTGAGGAACCGCCGATTCAAGATGGAACGACTGGCTGTTTTCAATAAAGTCATACACCAATGCTGAACCATGTGGCTCTGAGACCGAGAGCAATAATTTGGGTGTTTTTACTGTCACAGGCTTGACCGCATCAACACCTTTTAACTCACGCTCAAAGTCTTTTTGAGCTTTTCCCTGATTGGCAAATAATTTAATCACGACATTTTTGCCGTGGCCATCTATGGCTTTCATGGCCAAGCGGCGCTCTGGCAAGTCACGCAGAATTTGCACACACTGATAGCTGTTTTGTTCTAATTGCAGCTCAAACGGCAATTGCGGTCGGCTATCAGTGCTGATAATGGCATTAATATCTGACATATTATTCAGCATATAATTTATCTGCCCGTTGTTTAACCTGCTGCCACAGATCAGCATATTGGGACAGTGCCTGGCGCAAAGGTAGTTGGGTATAGGTCTTGATAAAGCGGAACAAATCTCGCTGGGTCAGCGGCACAGCATAGGCAGAAAAATATAAACTACCCAAGTCCTTTATTTGCCAGCGTAATGGCACTTTTTTCCGAATTTGAGCACGGTGAAGGTCAATTAAATATATCGGCATTGAGGGCTGATAAACATTGGTCTCAGCAAACGACTTATCCAGCAAAAAATGACAAAGATAAAAATCTCGATGATTCATACCATTTTTATGCATGGTCCCAGCGATATGGGCTAGTTTCTGGATTAAATCGTATTTGCTTTTGAATGACGGTGGTGTCTGTCGCCACTGCTGCCCCAGATATTCCAGACTCATGGTATCGGTCAAATCATCAGTAATCACAAAAGAATGGCGTTTGGCTGGATTCCATCCTTTTTCGCCATAGCCGGCTAAGGTCATGGTATCCAGATGATGAGACTGTAAAAACTGCACCGCCTGCCATTCATTTCTGGCACTGATAATCGGTAAGCGTAGAGACAACAGATTTTTGAAAATTTCTTCCCAACCTACACCTTGATGATATTTTAGAAAGTAGCTGTGTTGTTCGACCTCGAAACGTAATGTCCGCCGCCCTTCTTTATCACGAAATATTTCACCCGGCATGGTCTGCAACCAGGGAAAAATAGCTTTATTTCGCCAAGCCTGGGCTAAGTCTTCACGT
Source organism: Methylophaga sp. UBA5088 (assembly GCF_002414625.1). Taxonomy (NCBI): domain Bacteria; kingdom Pseudomonadati; phylum Pseudomonadota; class Gammaproteobacteria; order Thiotrichales; family Piscirickettsiaceae; genus Methylophaga; species Methylophaga sp. UBA5088. Next base: position 16,665 of record NZ_DIAC01000132.1, read on the forward strand.
AAATACAGTGTGTGTGTTTTCATTCAGTTTTATGATGTGATTCAGTCAAACTCAGTCTTGCCTCAAAACCGCCAGTCAGTCTGAATTTTGTTAAACTGTCGATGTCGAAAAGTGAGATGTTATCATCACTACACCAGTTTAAGGGGAAGCCGTGTCATTTAAAGCCACTATCGTACGTCATCAGGCGATGATCGAAAGTCTGTTTGCACTTGAACCACAAGTCACAGCACTTGCTGCCCGAATTTCAGATTGTGTAAAACAAGGCAATAAAATTCTGTTCTTTGGCAACGGTGGCAGCGCCTCTGATGCGCAACATTTAGCAGCAGAATTTGTGGTGCGTTATCACAAAGACCGTCGACCCTATGGTGCCATCGCTTTAACTACAGACACCTCAATTCTGACGGCTCACAGCAATGATTATCAGTTTGATACGGTTTTTGATCGCCAGATTCTCGCTTTGGGACGCCCAGGCGATATCGCCATTGGATTATCCACATCAGGTAATAGTGGCAATGTTATTAACGGAATCAAGACGGCTAAGGAGATGGGTATCTGGACCTGCGCTTTCACCGGTGAAGGTGGTGGTCAGCTAGCTGACATTGCTGATGAGTGTGTGGCCGTTCCCGTCAAAGAAACCGCTCGGGTACAAGAAGGACATATTCTGATTGGTCACTGGTTGTGTGAAACCCTCGACGAGACAGACTAAATTTATTCATGACTCAAACTACTCTTCACACCGATATCGTCATTATCGGCGCAGGCATTGCTGGCTTATGGCTACATCATCGCCTTAACGATATGGGTATCCATGCTTTGCTCATAGAGAATGGGCAAATCGGCCAGGGACAAACGCTTAGCTCTCAAGGCATTATTCATGGTGGCAGTAAATATGCCCTGAACGGTGTGTTATCCAAAGCAGCGCAAGTCATCAGTACCATGCCTGCTCGCTGGAAAAACGCCCTAAATGGTGAAGGTGATATCGATCTTCGTGATGTCAAAAAATTGGCTGATCACCAACTACTCTGGTCTAAAGACAAACTGTCTTCAAAGATGGTGTCGTTTTTTGCCAGCAAAGCCTTAAGCAGCCGCATGCAGCGTGTTGATAAACGGGATGCGCCAGCATTATTTCAGGATGCAGGCTTTAAAGGCACACTCTATCAACTTGATGAGCCTGTATTAGATATTCCAAGCCTGCTGAAAAAAATCACGGCAAAATGGCGTTCGCGTATGTTATCAGTGCCTAGCAATAGCCAATACCAATGGCAACGTTCAGGACAACAGCTGGAGTCAGTTCAGGTTGGCGATATCACTATCCATGCCCAACAATTTGTGCTGACAGCAGGAGAAGGCAATGAAGTCTTATTGCAATCGCTGTCGATTAAACAACCCAGCATGCAGCGTAGACCGCTACAAATGGTCTTATGCAAGAGCCAAAACCCCAATCAACCTCTGCCG
>NZ_DIAC01000113.1:0-2483 GCF_002414625.1 Methylophaga sp. UBA5088
CTAAAAAGTCGATATGAATGGTGTAATTCTCGACTTGTACTAACTCACAGTATTTCAGCCAAGCTATTTTGATTAGTCAGTTTACTGACAGGAATAGAAAAACTGTTGGTATAATTAGCTTTTATTTCTAACATCGCGATATTTTGTACATAAAACTAGACGCCAGTCTTTATTACTGTTATTCTTACTTGCAGTTTTTAAAACCCCCTCCAAAATTAAGTTAATTCAACTCATCAATCGATGTGTTCAAGGCATTTCTATATCAAAATCCCATTCTTAGGTAATACATGAATCTGACAGAACTGAAAAAGCAGTCAGCTGCTGAATTAATGGAACTGGCTCTCTCCATGAATCTTGAGGGCTTAGCAAGAAACCGAAAACAAGAACTTATCTTTGCCATAGTCAAAGCGCACTCTAAACAAGGCGAAGATGTTATCACTACAGGTGTATTAGAACTCTTACCAGATGGTTTTGGTTTTTTAAGATCACCCGAAGATTCCTACGTTGCAGGTCCTGATGATGTTTATGTCTCACCTAGCCAGATTCGTCGTTTCCACCTTAGAACTGGCGACACAATAAAAGGTAAAATTCGTCCACCCAAAGATAGTGAGCGTTATTTTGCCTTGGTTAAAGTAGAAGAAATTAACTACGAAAAACCTGATAAGTCTAGAAATAAAGTCCCTTTTGAAAATCTCACGCCGCTCTTCCCCAATGAACGTTTTACATTAGAGCGGGGGAATGGAAGTACTGAAGACCTGACAGCACGTGTTATTGATCTTGCTTCACCACTAGGCAAAGGACAACGTGGTTTGATTGTTGCTCCGCCTAAATCAGGTAAGACAATGATCATGCAGTCAATCGCACAGTCAATTGCCTCTAACTATCCTGATAGTGATCTGATTGTGTTGCTGATTGATGAGCGTCCTGAAGAAGTCACGGAAATGCAACGATCTGTCAGAGGTGAAGTGGTCTCCAGTACGTTCGATGAGCCTGCCTCACGACACGTACAGGTTGCTGAAATGGTGATCGAGAAAGCGAAGCGCCTTGTTGAGCATAAACATGACGTTGTTATCTTACTTGACTCAATCACTAGACTCGCCCGTGCTTATAACACTGTTTCACCATCATCGGGTAAGGTTTTGACTGGTGGTGTTGATGCCAATGCCTTACAACGCCCGAAGCGTTTCTTTGGTGCGGCTCGAAATATTGAAGAAGGTGGCAGCTTGACAATCATTGCCACAGCCCTGATTGAAACTGGCTCTCGAATGGATGAAGTCATCTTCGAAGAGTTCAAGGGTACTGGTAATATGGAAGTATTGCTGGAACGTAAACTTGCTGATCGTAGAATGTATCCTGCCATCAATGTGACACGTTCAGGCACGCGTCGTGAAGAACTGCTGACAACAGAAGAAGATCTCCAAAAACTTTGGATCTTGAGAAAAATTATTGCTCAGATGGAACCTGTTGAAGCCATGGAATTCTTAATGGATAGGTTAAAATCGACGAAAACAAATGTTGAGTTTTTTGATTCAATGAAACAGGGGTAATCAAACTCTGTGCTTCCACCCGCCATATTTATTATGGGGCCTACAGCAGCTGGAAAAACAGATATTGCTATCGCCCTTGCAAAGAAGTATCCAGTAGAGATCATCAGTGTCGATTCCGCGCTTGTCTATAAAGGCATGGATATCGGCACTGCAAAACCAAACCGTTCCGTTCTAAGCCACTATCCTCATCATTTAGTTGATATTGTCGAACCTCATGAGCCTTATTCTGCTGGTCAATTCAAAGAAGACGCCCTCAATCTGATGGCTGATATTTCCGCCAGAGGTAAAGTTCCTTTATTGGTTGGCGGAACAATGCTCTATTTCAGAAGTCTTCAATATGGACTTGCTGACTTGCCCCCAGCAAATATGCTTATCAGAGAAAAGCTAAATCTGGAAATTCAGCAATTGGGCATTGAAGCCTTACACAATCGGTTAAAAGAAATCGACCCAGTCTCAGCAGCACGAATACACATTAATGATCCACAGCGTTTACAACGTGCTCTGGAAGTGTATGAAGTATCGGGTAAAAGTCTGACTGAATTGACTCAAGCAAGCCATGATAGTTTTGACTATAAAGTCACTAAGATCATTGTTTCACCATTTGATAGAGCCATTCTTCACAACAGAATAGCTGAGCGATACCAGACAATGATGAATGCAGGCTTTATTGAAGAAGTGAAAACATTATTTAATCGAAATGACTGTCATGCGAACTTACCATCAATACGTGCAGTCGGTTACCGGCAGGCGTGGTCATATCTTGAAGGTAAGTACGATTATGATGAATTTGTTTATCGTGCAATTGTTGCCACACGTCAGATGGCGAAACGCCAGCTAACCTGGTTACGATCCCAGAATGATGGAATCTGGTTTGATAGTGGTTTAGCCTTGCCTATCAATGATGTAGAACGATACTTAACAGAGCAAGTACCCGAG
>NZ_DIAC01000113.1:2637-3052 GCF_002414625.1 Methylophaga sp. UBA5088
GAATAATGCTTGACGATTCTGTTAAGGCTTTTAGAATGAGATATTAAACAGTCAAAAATAATAACAATATATGGAGTGAAAGATGGCAAAAGCACAGACTCTTCAGGACCCTTTCTTGAATGCTTTAAGAAAAGAAAATATTCCAGTTTCTATTTATTTAGTAAACGGTATCAAACTTCAAGGTCAGATTGATTCCTTCGATCAGTTTGTCATCTTACTTAAAAACTCTGTCAATCAAATGGTATACAAGCATGCTATATCAACTATCGTGCCTGCACGTAATGTTAATGTTAACCAAGAAGAATAGGAGTATTTGATTGTTCGACAGACCGGATATTCAAACAGCTTTCGATGATGCGTCAGAGAAAGAAGCTGTTGTCTTGGTTCATCTGAATTTTAATGATCCAGATTACGA
>NZ_DIAC01000113.1:3129-4526 GCF_002414625.1 Methylophaga sp. UBA5088
GATGATTCTCAACAAGAGTTTATTGAATTAGTTGGCTCAACAGGTGCAGCGATTGCAGCGATTATTCAAGGAAAACGCCACCGCCCCGATCCTAAATTTTTTGCTGGTAGTGGTAAAGTTGATGAAATTGCAGAACATGTTCATGCCTCGCATGCAGCCTTAGTCATTTTTAACCATGAGTTGTCACCTAGTCAGGAAAGAAATCTTGAGCAGAAACTCAAATGCAGGGTGCTGGGCAGAACAGGTCTGATATTGGATATTTTTGCCAGAAGAGCACGTTCTCATGAAGGTAAACTCCAAGTTGAACTAGCCCAACTTCAGCATTTATCAACGCGACTAGTTCGAGGCTGGACTCACCTTGAGCGGCAAAAAGGTGGTATCGGATTGCGTGGACCTGGTGAAACACAGCTGGAGACAGACCGACGCTTACTAGGCCAACGTATCAAGTCACTTAAGAAGCGTTTGGGTAAAGTTCAGTCACAACGGGAGCAAGGCCGACGTTCACGACAGCGAGGCGGTGTACCTGTTGTGTCCCTGGTTGGTTACACAAACGTAGGCAAGTCCACATTATTTAACAAAATGACATCAGCTAAAGTTTATGCTGATGACCGATTATTTGCGACATTAGACCCAACTTTAAGAAGAGTTAAGCTACAAGAAACCGAACTCCTCATCATGGCAGATACGGTCGGTTTTATACGTGACTTACCTCATGATCTCGTCGAGTCATTTAGTTCGACACTTGAAGAGACACGTGATGCTGAACTGCTGCTACACGTCGTTGATTGTGGCGCGAATGATCGTGATGATCTTATTCATCATGTGAATGAGGTTTTAAAACAAATCGAAGCTGATGAAGTCCGCCAGGTAATTATTTATAACAAAATAGATAAGGTCGATGATATTTCACCGCGCATCGATAGAGATGATAAGGGTAATATTAACCGTATTTGGTTGTCAGCAAGAACAGGTGAAGGGCTGGAATTGTTACGAGATGCCCTACATGAATATTTTCCAGAAGAATCACTTTCTGAATATGTTGATGCCTAGATACGGTTTTGGTTGCTTATAGTGACCATGTCCGTAAAATAGGCGTGTTTGAAATAAATTCTCTGTTTTTTCAATTTGGAGAGCTACATGGCTTGGAATGAACCCGGAAACGGTGGTAAAGACCCGTGGGGTAATCGTGGCAATGATGGGCCACCTGATTTAGACGAAGTTATCCAGAATATGCAACGTAAGCTTGGTGGCATTTTTGGTGGTAAAGGTAATAATAACAATAACAACTCATCAGGTCGGGGCGGTTTCTTTGGTTTTGGTTTGATTGCCATAATTGCTTTTCTGGTGTGGATCGCCTCAGGGATATACATAGTCGACCCAGCTGAGCGTGGCGTTGT
>NZ_DIAC01000113.1:4578-5180 GCF_002414625.1 Methylophaga sp. UBA5088
TATGCCACTACAACTATGCCTGGACCACATTGGCATCTGCCGAGCCCAATTGAAAAAGTAGAAGTGGTCAACGTTGAAGAAATTCGTACAGCTGAGATTGGTTACAGAAGCGGTGGTAGTCGAGGTGGTGGCACCATTCACTCTGAGTCACTGATGTTAACTAAAGACGAAAATATTATTGATCTCAAGATTGCCGTACAGTACAGAGTACAAGATGCACCGGCGTATCTTTTCAACGTCAGAAATCCTGATGTTATTTTGCGTCAAATGATGGAAAGTGCAGTACGTGAAACAGTAGGGCGTTCAAATATGGATTTCGTCTTAACTGAAGGTAGAAGCGCGATCGCTAACAGTACTGAGCAACTCTTACAGACAATGCTTGATTCGCATGAAATGGGCTTGTTAGTCACAAGTGTGAATATGCAAGATGTTCAGCCACCCGAGCAAGTTCAAGCAGCATTTGCTGACGTAGTAAAAGCACGCGAAGATGAAGTTCGTCAAAAGAATCAGGCAGAAGCCTATTCAAATGATATCTTGCCGAAAGCCAGAGGTAGAGCGTTTAGAATTGTTCAAGAAGCTGAAGCATATAAGAGTCAAGTTAA
>NZ_DIAC01000113.1:5282-14878 GCF_002414625.1 Methylophaga sp. UBA5088
ATAAGAGTCAAGTTATTGCAAAAGCAGAGGGTGATGCGAGCCGTTTCACTCAAGTCATGACGGAGTTTAATAAAGCACCCGACATTACAGCTGAGAGACTATACCTTGATACAATGGAATCCGTGTTTTCTAAGAGCCAAAAAGTGATGGTTGATATGGAAAATGGCGGTAGTAATGTACTTTATCTACCATTAGACCGCATGAATCGTCGTAACAGCAGTCCAACACAACTGGATTTAGATAGCTTTAATTATCCGTCATCTACGTCGGCTAATACTTCATCTTCAAACAAAAGCTCATCAAGCGATGATGCTCGTAGCAGAGGAGGTCGCTAAATGAGTTCCCGTTTGACACTGATTTTAATTTTACTGGCACTAGCTGTCATCACTTTATCATCATCTATTTTTGTTGTTGATGAGCGTCAAAAAGTACTTCTGCTCAGATTAGGTCAGATTGAAAAGGCTGACTTTAAGCCAGGTATTCATTTCAAAACACCTTTTGTCACAGATGTTCGTAAGTTTGATGCTCGTGAAATGGCACTCGATGCACAACCTGCTAGATACCTGACAGGTGAGAAAAAGAATGTCATAGTCGACTCTTTCATCATTTGGCGTATCAGCGATGTGGCGACCTATTTCAGATCCATGAGTGGTGACGAAGACCGTGCGGCATCGCGATTATCACAAATCATCAAGGATGGTTTGCGTGCAGAGTTTGGACGTAAGACAATTCAAGAAGTCGTGTCTGGTGACCGTGTGGCAATGGTTCAGGATATTCTGACAGAAGCTAACCGTGTAGCCGAAGGCTTTGGTATTTCTATCTCAAATGTGCGTATAAAACGTATTGATTTGCCTTCTGAAGTCAGTACATCTGTTTATACACGTATGGAAGCTGAGCGTGAACGTGTTGCAAAAGAGCTGCGTTCACAAGGTGCTGAAGAAGCGGAAAAAATTCGTTCAGATGCTGATCGTCAGCGTGCCGTTATTATTGCCGAAGCAAGACGTCAAGCAGAAGAGTTACGTGGTGAAGGTGACGCCAAAGCCACGGATATCTATGCTAGAGCGTTCGGTGAAAATGAAGAGTTCTATTCCTTATATCGTCGACTATCAGCATATAAAAATGTGTTTAATGGTGACGACATGCTGGTCATTGAACCCAAAGGTGACTTCTTCAAACGTTTTAACGATGCTGAACTTCCTGTGAAGTGAGCGGAGAATTAGGCCATAGTCTTCTCGTAGCAACGGCATTAGTACTGATTATCGAAGGTATAATGCCGTTTCTCAATCCGACTATGTTTAAACGCGCTTTACTACAAACGGCAAGCATGAGCGATACTCAAATTAGACTAACTGGTTTGATATGCATGCTTGTCGGCTTGATTTTTTTGTACTGGATAAATTAACTCATAATGACTATAAAAGAGAGCTGGCTGCTACCTGAAGGTATTGATGAGCTTATGCCTCAAGAAGCAACTCAACTTGAGAATATGCATCGAATACTGGTCGACTTCATGCGAGGTTGGGGGTATCAGCTTGTTGTTCCACCCTTAGTTGAGTATCTGGACTCACTGCTGACTGGTACGGCCAAAAGTTTAGATATACAAACATTTAAGCTGACGGACCAAATGTCCGGCAGAATGCTGGGTATACGGGCAGACATGACACCACAAGTGGCCAGAATTGCTGCCCACAAGCTACGTCATCAATCAGATATTCTTCGATTGTGCTACATAGGTAGTGTTCTTCATACTTTACCTACCGGATTGGATGGGGTCAGAAATCCCATTCAGCTAGGTGCTGAAATCTATGGTCATGCGGGACCTGAGAGTGATATTGAAAGCATTGAGCTGATGGTTGAGCTTCTAAAAAAATCTGGCGCAGTATCAAAGATAGCGTTGGATATCGGTCATGTTGGTGTTTATAGAGGATTAGCCGAGTTTGCTGGTCTGACAGAAAGCCAAGAGCAAGAATTATTTTCTGCTTTACAACGAAAGGCTGCTACCGATATATCCGCCCTGTTAGACAGTTATCAGATTAGTAATGATGCTAGGCAAATGTTGCAAGAATTGTCTGAATTAAATGGTGATAAATCTGTCTTGCCACGAGCTGAATCTGTATTAAAGAATGCACCAAAATCAGTGCAGCTTGCATTAAGTACGCTTGAACAAATTGCTGACGCGCTTACGCAGCGAATCCCAGATATTGCAATTAACTTCGATCTTGCTGAACTGCGCGGATATCATTACCACACGGGCGTGGTGTTTGCAGCTTACAAACCGGAATCATCTTATGCTATTGCAGCAGGTGGTCGCTATGATGATATAGGTGAAGCCTTTGGTCTGGCTCAGCCAGCAACGGGATTTAGTCTTGACTTGAAGAAGCTGGCGACACAGCTCCCTGCTGGATCATTCAATCAGGAAACAATAGGTGTTGAGTGGGCTGAAGACAGCCATCTTCACGCCACTGTCAAATCATTACGTGAATCAGGAAAGGTGGTCATTTATCAATTTCCTGGCTCTCAGACATCCACCACACATACATTGGTAAAACAAAATGGTCACTGGCAAGTGACTGAAATAGGAACACAAACTCGTGGCTAAAAATATAGTTGTAATTGGCTCCCAGTGGGGCGATGAAGGTAAAGGTAAATTAGTCGATTTACTAACGGATAATGTCTCTGCTGTAGTACGTTTCCAAGGTGGTCATAATGCTGGTCACACACTGGTTATTGATGGCAAAAAAACGGTGTTGCATTTGATTCCATCTGGCATTCTCCGTGAAAACGTTCAATGCTTGATTGGTAATGGTGTTGTGGTTTGTCCTGAAGCACTATTGAAAGAGATGGCAGAGCTTGAGTCCAACGGGATTCCTGTACGTGAACGCTTAAAAATCAGTGCGGCCTGCCCATTGATTTTGCCTTATCATATCGCTTTGGATAAGGCGCGTGAGTCACGCTTAGGTAAAGCCGCTATCGGCACAACAGGTAGAGGTATTGGTCCCGCATATGAAGACAAAGTTGGCCGTCGAGGTCTACGTGTCGGTGACTTAATGAATGAAAAAGCCTTTGCTGAAAAACTAAAAGAAGTCATTGAGTTTCATAACTTTTCATTAGTTAATTATTATCAAGTAGCACCTGTTGATTATGTAACTGTATTAAAAGATACACTCGCAATGCGTGATGTCTTAATCCCACTTATTGCTGATATCCCAGCGATGCTTCAGGGGTATCATAAAGCGGGTGACAATGTCATGTTTGAAGGTGCACAAGGTGCTTTGTTAGATATTGACCACGGCACATACCCTTATGTTACTTCGTCCAATACAACAGCGGGAGGCAGTGCAACTGGCTCTGGTGTAGGTCCTTGTCATATTGATTATGTTCTTGGTATTACAAAAGCTTATGCCACGCGTGTCGGTGGTGGACCATTTCCATCTGAGTTGTTTGATGAAACTGGAAAATATCTGGCTGATAAAGGCATGGAAAAAGGTGCCACAACCGGACGTGACCGCCGCTGTGGTTGGTTAGATATGGTGGCACTGAATCGTGCTAGTTGGATAAATAGTATCACGGGACTATGTCTGACCAAGCTAGACGTGCTTGATGGTATCGAAACTATTCGTCTATGTGTTGCCTATGAAAAAGACGGTCAACCTGTCGATATCTTACCGTTGAGTGCAGATGAGTTCGAAGGTTGTGAGCCTGTATACATTGATATGCCGGGTTGGAAAGAGTCTACTTTGGGCATCACTGAATATAGTGAACTGCCTGAAAATGCCCGTGCCTATATAGAAAAAGTGGAAAGCCTCGCCGGTGTGCCAATTGATATTATCTCAACCGGCCCTGACCGACGCGAAACGATTGTTAGACGAGATTTATTCGAAGTCTAGACTTATAAAAAGCCCTCAAATGAGGGCTTTTTTTATGACTCTTTGGGCGAAACAGCCGCCATCAATGCTGAGTAATCAGTGTTATCAAGTCCCATATCCAGCGTTTTCTGTAGCAGTAGCTCAATGCCTTTGAGTGCACTTGTGTCCAGGCCTAGTTCGTTGGCAACGGTTAAGAAGAGGCGAGTGTCTTTTGCGAGATGTTTGGTTGGGAAGTTGGGTGCCGAGAAATCCCTATCCACCATTCGAGTCAGTTTTTTATCAAAAGTGGGTGCATATAGGGCACTATCACGCATAATTTTCATAAACTGTTCAGTGGCAATGCCTTCTTTTTCGACTAAGGCCAAACTCAATGCAAAGCTGGCTGTCAGGCCTGCGATTAACTGATTCATAGCGAGTTTAACAGTCGCTCCTTGTCCAATTTCGCCTATGTATTGTGGTTCATGGCCAATCAACTCAAGTAATGGCAGTGCCGTATTAAAGTCAGATTTTTCACCTGCAGCCATTAAAATTAATTTGCCACTGCCTGCCTCAGGTAAACTGCCAAGTACAGGACACTCAAGATATCGACCGCCTGTCGTTTTTACACGATTGGCAAGTTCGCGTGACTCTTCAGGTGCGATTGTGCCCATCTGTATAATCAGACAGTTTTTAAACGTCTCAGTGTTGATATCGTCCAGTACAGAGTTGATGGCTTTTGCATCACTTAAAAAAAGTAAACAAATATCACACTGCTCAACTAGAGCTTGCGCAGATGTCGCTACAGCAGCGCCTCGAGCCTTTAACTCATCACACTTTTCAAGGCTGCGATTAAACACGACCAGTGGTTGATTCTCAGCTAATAAATGATGTGATAAGGCTTGCCCCATCAGGCCTGTTCCAATTAATCCTATTTTCATAAGCTATGATTTAATCCTTATGCGAATAAAACTGTCACTATGCCATAGATGCCAGCGACGTTGTGAGATAGAATAATGTCCCATTTTACAGTAGATACAGGGGAATACTGTGTACAATAAAAACATGACCATCGCTGGCTTTGACGATGACGTGTTCAATGCAATCGCTGCGGAAGATAAACGTCAAGAAGATCACATCGAACTGATCGCTTCAGAAAACTACACGAGCCCTCGTGTAATGGAAGCTCAGGGCTCATCTTTAACCAATAAATATGCTGAAGGGTATCCTGGCAAACGTTATTATGGTGGTTGTGAACATGTTGATACAGTAGAAGCTATTGCCATTGAACGTGCGAAATCGTTGTTTGGTGCTGATTATGCTAACGTTCAGCCACATTCTGGTTCACAAGCTAATGCTGCAGTTTATCTCGCTTTATTACAAGCTGGTGATACTATTTTAGGCATGAGTCTGGCACATGGTGGTCATCTGACACATGGCGCTAAAGTCAGTGCTTCAGGAAAAATCTATAACTCAGTTTCATATGGCTTGAATGCTGAAACCGGCGAAATTGATTATGATGAAGTCGAGCGTTTAGCAAAAGAACATCAACCAAAAATGATCGTAGCTGGTTTTTCTGCCTACTCTCGTGTAGTGGATTGGCAACGTTTTCGTGATATCGCTGATGCAGTCGGCGCTTATTTACTGGTTGATATGGCCCACGTAGCAGGGCTGGTTGCCGCAGGTTTATATCCTAACCCGGTGCAAATTGCTGATGTCACAACGACAACAACGCATAAAACATTACGTGGTCCACGTGGTGGTTTGATTCTGGCAAAAGCCAACCCTGAGATCGAGAAAAAACTTAACTCGGCTGTTTTCCCTGGTTTCCAAGGTGGTCCTTTAATGCATGTGATTGCAGCTAAAGCAATTGCCTTCAAAGAAGCCATGCTGCCTGAGTTCAAAACCTATCAGGATCAGGTCATCAAAAATGCACGTGTGATGGCTGATGTGTTTATGACACGTGGTTATGACGTTGTCTCAAATGGTACTGATGACCATTTATTCCTAGTCAGTTTTATAGAAGCTGGCCTGACAGGTAAAGATGTCGATGCCTGGTTAGGCGCTGCTCATATCACGGTCAATAAAAATGCGGTTCCAAATGATCCACAATCACCTTTTGTGACATCAGGTATCCGTGTTGGTACACCTGCTGTGACGACTCGCGGTTTTAAAGAAGAAGAGTGTCGCGATCTGGCAAACTGGATGTGTGATGTCATTGACGCAGCGGGAAGTGAACAGGTGATTAACGATGTGAAGAGTAAAGTAAAAGCGGTTTGTGATCGTTTGCCTGTTTACTCATAAATAACCTCACGGAAACACTATGCGCTGTCCATTTTGTGGTGCAGATGACTCAAAAGTTGTGGACTCACGACTGTCGGCGGAAGGTGATGCCATCCGCCGACGTCGTATGTGCGTCGAGTGTAATGAACGCTTTACCACGTACGAAACGGCTGAATTAAGTCTGCCAAGATTGATTAAACGTGATCGCTCACGTGAGTTATTTGATGAAAATAAATTACGTGCCGGATTTATGCGAGCACTGGAAAAAAGGCCCGTCAGTATTGATGCCGTCGATACAGCCGTCAAAACTATTACTCGGCGACTGTGGGCAACGGGTGAGCGTGAAGTCGATAGTCGCTTGGTTGGCGACTGGGTGATGGATGCACTTCGTGAATTAGATGAAGTCGCGTACGTGCGTTTCGCCTCTGTCTACCGAAGTTTTCAGGATGTGAATGCCTTTCGTGAAGAAATTGAACGAATGGAAAATAAATCAGAACCGGACGATAAAAAATAAAGATGTTTATCTGCACTGATATCATGCTCTTACTGATAGTCAGTGTTTTATATCTTGTTGTATTCGATATGAATACATTGTTATTTCATTTTAAGAGAAATGACCATGGCTTCTGCTGAATTTTATATGGCAAGAGCCATTGAGCTTGCCAAAAATGGACTATACACGACTGACCCTAACCCTCGGGTTGGTTGTGTCATTGTGAGAGATAATCAGATTGTTGGTGAAGGCTGGCATCAGCGGGCAGGAGAGAGTCACGCTGAAGTAAACGCTCTACACCAAGCGGGTGAGCAGGCTAGAGGGGCGGACTGTTATGTCACGCTTGAACCCTGTAGCCATTATGGACGTACACCGCCTTGCGCTGATGCTCTGGTTAATGCTGGTGTGAAACGCGTTTTTATAGCGATGACTGATCCTAATCCCGTTGTTTCAGGTTCAGGCATACATCGCCTGAGAGAGGCGGGGATAGAGGTCCACACCAAACTGTTGAGCTCTGAATCAGAGAAGTTGAATCCTGGTTTTTCCTATCGTATGCGTCATGGTCGACCGTATATCAGAAGTAAAGTCGCCATGAGCCTTGATGGCCGAACAGCTATGGCATCGGGTGAGAGTAAGTGGATAACCGGCCCTGAAGCCAGACAGGATGTACAAAATCTGCGCGCGCGCAGCTCAGCCATTATGACTGGAATTGGTACGATACTCGCGGACGATCCGCAGTTAAATGTCCGTTTTTCTGCAGATCATGATAATTGGTACCCTTTTGGTCAGAAGATCCGACAACCGCTCAAAATCATTGTGGATAGTGATGGACGATTGCCTGCGAGTGCTCAAATTCTCAAAGAGGGTAAAGTACTGGTGATTACGGCCAATGATATTACTATCGCGGAGCCAGCCGAATGTTTAGTTTTGCCCTCTATAGACCAGAGTATCGATCTGAATGCGTTGATGGCGGTACTGGCACAACGTGAAATCAATGAGTTGATGATTGAAGCCGGCGGCGTCTTGAATGGGGCGTTGTTGAAAGCAGGTTTAATCGATGAATTAGTCATATACATGGCCCCCAAAATTATGGGCGATATGGCACGTGGTGTGTTTCATTTACCTGAGATGATGACAATGTCTCAGAATATTTCCCTAACAATTGATGATATCCGAGCAGTAGGTAAGGATTGGCGTATCACTGCAAGACCAATATATAACGAGGAATCTTAATTCATGTTTACAGGCATTATTGCAGCCATGGGACAGGTAACGTCTATCACCCCAAGTGGTGGCGATATGAGATTGAAAGTGGCGACCCAAAAATTAGACTTATCTGATGTCAGTCTTGGCGATAGCATTGCTATTAATGGTGTCTGTCTGACTGTGGTTGAACTTGATCAGTCTCATGTGAGTTTTGATGTATCAAAAGAGAGTCTCGAGCGAACTGCACTGTCACAGATTACTGAAGGCTCACCCGTTAATCTTGAAAAAGCGCTTGCTGTAGGCGATCGTCTCGGTGGACATATGGTGAGTGGCCATGTCGACGGTCTTGGTAAGGTGTTAGAGATGTCACCGTCTGCGCGCTCAGTACAGTTTCGAATGGAAGTACCCGCCAATTTGGAACGCTATATCGCTAAAAAAGGTTCTGTGACGATTGATGGTGTGAGTCTTACGGTGAATGAGGTTGGAGCGGGCTGGTTTGAAATCAATATCATTCCCCACACTATGCAGGAAACCATTATTAAGGAATATAAAGTGGGTACGATTGTGAATTTGGAAGTCGACTTGATTGCTCGATATCTTGAGCGTTTGTTACCTGGACTCGACCCTGTATACGCCAGAGAAACATTGTCAGGAAACAGTGATACTTAATATGCAACTCAACAGCACAGAAGAGATTATTGACGATCTCAGACAGGGAAAAATGGTCATCATTATGGATGATGAAGATCGTGAAAATGAGGGTGACCTCATTATGGCTGCAGAAAAAGTCACACCAGATGCCATTAATTTTATGGCACGGTTTGGGCGTGGTTTGATTTGTCTGACGCTAACGGAAAATCGTTGTCGTGAATTACGATTACCACTGATGGTCAGTGACAATCAGACGCCTTATTCCACTAACTTCACTGTCTCCATTGAAGCGGCAGAAGGAGTGACGACTGGTATTTCAGCGGCCGACCGTGCTTTAACCGTGCAAGTCGCAGTTGATCCTGATTCACGACCTGATGATTTGGTTCAACCAGGCCATATTTTCCCCTTAAAAGCACAGCCGGGTGGGGTGTTAACACGAGCTGGTCACACGGAAGCTGGCTGTGATCTCGCTCAGCTTGCCGGCTTATCTCCAGCAGCTGTCATTGTTGAAATTTTAAATGATGATGGCAGTATGGCCAGGCGCCCAGACTTGGAAACCTTTGCACAAAAACATGATCTGAAAATTGGTACGATTGCTGACCTGATAAGTTATCGACTTGAAAATGAAATGACCGTCGAAAAATTATCTCAATGTCAGTTTCCTACTGAGTATGGTGATTTTCAGCTATACAGCTTTCAGGATTCAGTCAATTCTCAGGTCCATCTAGCCCTCACCTATGGTGATATTACTCCTGATGAAGAAACGTTGGTTCGCGTGCATATGGCAGACCCACTCAGTGATATTTTAGGCTCGGTCAGGGAGCCGACACATTGGCCAGTTCCTCAAGTGCTGAAACAAATTCAACAAGCGGGTAAAGGTATTCTGGTTGTTTTGAGGTTACCGGCTCAGAATAAACAGTTAGCGGCCAAAATTGCACGTTATGAACGAGAAGACCGTGATGAGAGCCCTTTACCTGTTAAGGGGGGCTGGGATCTGCGTACATTTGGTGTTGGTGCACAAATTTTGTCAGCATTAGGCGTGAAAAAAATGCGCGTGATGGGGACACCCACGAAGTTGACTGGTGTTTCAGGATTTGGACTTGAGTTAGTGGGTTATCTGG
>NZ_DIAC01000066.1:0-172 GCF_002414625.1 Methylophaga sp. UBA5088
CTCTGTCCTAATTCGGCCATCCATTCGCGTAATGCGGAAACAATTAATTCACGAGCGATGATTAATGTCACAGGTATCAGGATGTACCAGACAGGACTTTTAAACAGGACCATAATCAACGCCATCACCACAATCAGTTTATCGGCGACCGGGTCGAGAAAGGCACCAAACG
>NZ_DIAC01000066.1:339-1627 GCF_002414625.1 Methylophaga sp. UBA5088
ATAACCATCCAGCCAGTCAGTACGCGCGGCAATGACAAATATCAAAGCAGCCCAGACTGATGCTGAAGGCATAGGTAAAAAATAGAACAGAATCAGAATAGGAACTAACAGAATCCGTAAGCAGCTTAAAATATTTGGTAAATTCAACATCTTGTGTCACTTAAAATTAAAATCATGTTTATGGTATCACTATGCGTGCTTAATGATCGCCATGAAAGACATCATAGATTTTTTGAGCAAGGGATTTACTGATACCGTCCACCTTGGCTAAATCTTCCACACCAGCTCGTTGCACTTCCTGAAGTCCACCAAACTGTTGTAACAGCTTTTGTCTGCGTTTAGGCCCTAAGCCTTCAATATGCTCAAGTGTGGATGTTTTACGTGCCTTAGCGCGTCGCTGTCGGTGACCCGTAATCGCAAAGCGATGAGCTTCATCCCGCACTTGTTGCAATAAATGCAGTGCCGGCGAATCGGCTGTCAGCGTGACTTCTCCTTCTCTACCCACCAGGAATAATGTTTCCTCACCTGGTCGGCGTTCTGGCCCTTTTGCGATACCTAATATAGGTAAATCAGATAAATTGAGTTCTTCGAGCACTTCTTGTGCTTCTTTGATTTGACCTTTACCACCATCTATTAATAAGAGATCAGGCCGCTTACCTTCGCCTTTCTGCAAACGCGTGAAACGGCGTGTTAATGCCTGATTCATCGCTGCGTAATCATCGCCACCGGTAATACCCTCGATATTAAACTTGCGATAATCCGCCTTAATCGCGCCTTCCAGCCCAAACACCACACATGAAGCAACAGTTCGTTCACCGCGAGTATGACTAATATCAAAACACTCGATACGTTTGGGTAATTCATCCAGGCTTAACGCATCCTGCAACATCTCAAATCGCTGTAGTAAATTGGAACGGCTACTTAACCGTTGAGTCAGGCTGATATCCGCATTGGTAGAGGCCATCTGCATCCAGCGAACGCCCTGACCTCGTTGAGGTTTTCTTAGGCTGACCTTGTGACCAGATTCAGTTTGCAGCACATCCTGAATTAAATCTCTGTCTTCTGGCTCATGGCTAAGTAAGATTTCTGTGGGCACATTTTTGCCCAGATAATACTGAGGAACGAAAGCCGATAATAATTCCTCAGGGCTGCTGTCACCTGAGCCTTTTGGAAAATAACTTTTACTACCGAGGTTACGTCCACCACGGATAAAACAGACTTCAACCACAGCCATGCCATCTTTGACAATCGCTGCCAACACATCAAACTCACCTTGGTCTGAGCTGAC
>NZ_DIAC01000066.1:1685-4208 GCF_002414625.1 Methylophaga sp. UBA5088
CCCGACGTAGTGCAATCACTTTATCGCGAATAGCCGCAGCCTGTTCAAAGTCGAGCCGTTGTGATGCTGCATCCATTTCGGCACTCAGATCATCCATGACCTGTTTGTTTTTGCCTTCCAAAAACATAATCGTGTGTTCGACATCTTTTTTATATTCTTCTTCACTGATCAGACCAACACAGGGTGCTGTACAGCGTTTAATCTGATATTGCAGGCATGGGCGCGAGCGGTTTTGATAATAACTGTCTTCGCATTGTCTGACAGGAAAGAGTTTTTGCAGCAAGTTGAGACTATCCCTTACAGCCCCGGCACTGGGATATGGGCCGAAATAACGCCCTGCTTTGCGTTTAGCACCGCGGTGATAGCTTAACCGGGGAAATTTATCGCCTGATATTAATAAATAAGGATAGCTTTTATCATCACGCAGCAGAATGTTGTAACGTGGCATTAATACCTTAATTAAATTGTTTTCAAGGATTAATGCTTCGTTTTCAGTGTGGGTGACGGTAGTTTCAATGGATGCGATCTGAGCGACCATGACACGTGTTTTGGCTGTTAAACCGGTTTTGCGAAAATAACTGGAAACACGTTTCTTAAGGTTTTTGGCCTTACCAACATAAATCACCGTTCCGGTGTCATCGATCATGCGATACACACCGGGCCGGCTAGTCAGGTTTTTTAGGAAGGAGGCTGAATCAAATTCGCTCGTTTTTGTTTGCTTAACTGCTTCAGCCATGTCTCATTTCAAGTGTGGTCGTTTTGTTTGGGTGCGTACTGTCGTTGGTAACATTTATGTGCCTGATAAAAGCTGTTGGCTGATAAGCCAAGCAAAATAAAGCCACCGATTAACGCTGGGACGTCAGTGTAAAAAAAATAAAACATCGCTAAAGCTGCTATTAACTCAGCACTGCCTATCGTTTTTAACAGTACGACATTTTCAATTCGTTTCATTATTATTCTCCCGCACCTTTGCAAGTTTATTCAAGCATATAATCACTTATAAATTATAAGGGATAATGTGCCTTATTCAGCTCTTTGTGACAAGACTTCTTCGTTTTATGTGAAAATAGACGTTTTTGTAACGAATCAGTCTAGTGAATCATACTCAGCCTAATCTGCTCAATCCCAAGCTACCATCATCTAATAAAGAAGCCTTTTATGCAGGCCAGCTTTATGGAAGCGCACAAGGTCTTTTATTAGCGAAAGCAGCGCAGCGACATGATGGTCCGCTGCTAGTCATTACCGATGACATGAATACCGCACATCGTCTGGAATTAGAAGCAAAATTTTTCTTAGGGGAAGATAAAAGGCCTGTTTTACATTTTCCAGATTGGGAAACGCTACCTTACGATACCTTTTCTCCGCATCAGGATATCGTTTCAGAACGATTAGAAACACTGCATCAGTTACCCGACTTTAAACAAGGTCTGCTGATGGTGCCCATAGCGACATTGATGCAACGTATTGCGCCCCGTGCATTCCTCGAAGGCAACACGCTGATTCTGAAAACGGGCGATCAATTCGATATTGAAAGCTGGCGTTTAAAACTCGAAAAAGCCGGTTATCGTAACGTTTCTCAAGTCATGGAGCATGGGGAATTTACGGTACGAGGTGCCATCATTGATTTGTATCCCATGGGGAGCAAACTCCCTTATCGTATAGATCTGTTTGATGATGAAATTGATACTCTAAGAACCTTTGATCCGGAAACACAGCGTTCGATAGATACTATCGATAACATTCAGCTATTGCCCGCACGTGAATTCCCGATGACCGAAGACGGTATTCAGTTATTTCGGCAACAATTCCGCCGGCATTTCGAGGGCGATCCCCAACGTAGTTTTATTTATCGTGAAATCAGTGATGGCAATGTGCCAGGTGGTATCGAGTTTTACCTGCCTTTATTTTTTGAAAAAACTAACAGCCTGCTCGACTACCTTCCGGATAACACCTTAATTGTTAGTATTGCAGACCCACATGTCGGTGCTGACCGATACTGGCAGGAAATCAGCGAGCGCTATCGTCAGCATCGTGTGAATCCAGAACGACCGCTGCTCGAGCCTCAACATGTATTCATTACAGTTGAAGAATTATTCAGCTCTTTCAAGGCCTATCAACGTCTTCATTTGCAAAGCTTTGAGCATCAGGACAAAGCAGGTCATATCAATTATGGTTCAGGCATGCCGCCACAACTGACGATGAATGCGCGTAAGGACAAACCTTGTGAGGCGTTACAACAATTTATTGGTCAGTTCGATGGACGAATATTATTTGCCGCAGAGAGTGCCGGGCGTCGTGAAACATTACTGGATATGCTGCGACAGCACGATATCAAATGTCAGCCTGTCAGTAACTGGGATGCGTTTATCCAAGGTGATGACAACTTAGCCATGACCGTCGCTCCGCTGGAGCAAGGTTTATTGCTAGGTCATGAAAACCTGGCTGTTATTGCTGAAACACAGCTGTTTGGCCAGCAGGTCATGCAGCGTCGACGTCGTAGTCGTAAAAAGCGTGATACCGATG
>NZ_DIAC01000066.1:4247-6893 GCF_002414625.1 Methylophaga sp. UBA5088
TACCGATGCCATTATCCGTAATCTGGCCGAACTCTCTATCGGTGATGCTGTTGTCCATGAAGATCATGGGGTAGGTCGGTACCTTGGTCTGCAAACATTGGATATTGGTGATGTCACCGCTGAATATGTGACTTTGGAATATGCCAAAGGCGATAAGCTTTATGTACCTGTCGCTTCTCTGGATTTAATCAGTCGTTATTCTGGCGCGGCACCTGAATTAGCCCCATTACACAAACTTGGCACAGGTCAATGGGAAAAAGCCCGTAAACGTGCAGCAGAAAAAGCACGGGATGTGGCAGCAGAACTACTTGATATCTACGCTCGTCGTGCTGCGAATAAAAAACAGCCCATGGGTATGCCAGATGAAGACTATGCGGCTTTCGCTGCGGCCTTCCCCTTCGAGCCAACGCCTGATCAACAAGATGCCATTGATGCCGTTATCAAAGACATGTTGTCGGAACAACCTATGGACAGGCTGGTATGTGGTGACGTGGGCTTTGGCAAAACAGAAGTCGCTATGCGAGCCGCGTTTATGGCCGTACATTCCGGTAAACAGGTTATGGTGTTGGTACCCACTACCTTGCTTGCACAACAACATTATGAAAACTTTAAAGATCGCTTTGCTGACTGGCCGGTGAAAGTCGAAGTGTTATCGCGTTTCCAGTCAAAAAAATCCTTGGATAAAGTCAAAGCCGGTATCAGTGAAGGTAACGCTGACATCATTATCGGTACTCACAAATTACTTCAGCAAGATATTGATCCCAAACGTCTGGGCCTGTTTATTTTGGATGAAGAACACCGATTTGGTGTCACTCAGAAAGAGCAGATAAAAAAATACCGTGCTCATATAGACGTACTGACGCTGACGGCAACACCAATACCACGCACTTTAAATATGTCGATTTCCGGTATTCGTGATTTGTCGATTATTGCCACAGCACCGGCACGCCGTTTAGCGATAAAAACGTTTGTTTTACAATGGGATGCAGAGAAAATTCGCGAAGGTATGCTGCGTGAAATCAAACGTGGTGGTCAGGTTTATTTCCTTCACAACAAAGTCGAAGATATCGATCGCGTCGCCCGTGAAATTGAAGCCATTCTGCCAGAGGCCAAAGTGGCCGTCGCTCATGGACAAATGCGTGAGCGTGAATTAGAACAGGTCATGCTCGACTTTTATCATCAACGCTTTAATGTGTTGGTTTGTACCACCATCATCGAAACGGGCATTGACGTCCCAACCGCCAATACTATTTTTATCGATCGTGCAGATAAGCTTGGTCTGGCTCAGTTGTACCAAATCCGTGGCCGTGTTGGTCGTTCACATCATCGGGCCTATGCTTATCTCATCACACCGCCACAAAAAGCCATGACGAAAGACGCGGTGAAACGTCTGGAAGCCATCGAGTCTATTGAAGACTTAGGCGCAGGCTTTACTTTAGCAACTCATGATATGGAAATCCGTGGGGCTGGCGAGTTATTAGGTGACGAGCAAAGCGGCCAAATGCAGGAAATTGGTTTTAATCTGTACAACGAGTTATTAGAACGTGCTGTCAGAGCATTGAAATCGGGTAAAGAACCCAGTCTGAATCAATCAGACCGCCACTTTGTTGAAATCGATTTACACGTTCCTGCTCTTATTCCTTCTGACTATTTACCTGATGTGCATACACGTTTGGTTTTGTATAAACGTATCTCTGCAGCGGCTGATAATGAGGCATTGCATGAGCTACAGGTCGAAATGATTGATCGTTTTGGCTTGTTACCGGATCAGGTCAAAACCTTGTTTGCTGTTCATGAGCTTCGTTTTAAAGCGAAACAAATTGGTATTCGAAAAATTGATGTCTATGACCAAGGCGGGCGTTTATTATTTGAAGAGTCGCCCAATGTGGATCCGATGACTATTATTAATCTCATTCAAAAACAGCCTAAAAAATTCAAATTAGATGGTCAGGACAAATTGCGCTTTGTTGAAGACATGCCAGAAGCTGATGATCGCATTGTTGCTCTCGATAGCTTATTAGATGCCTTATTGACTAAAAGCGCATGACCATTCAACACGATCGTAATTTCGATGACTTATTCGATAGGTTTGAAAGTAAAATCTACGAAACCGTTAAAGGCGAATGGCGGTTACGTTTATTAAAAGAAGACCTGGCAAGGTTCGCTGCCGCATCGCCCATGAATGTGTGGGATGCAGGCTGTGGCCAGGGGCAAATCAGTCTCTGGCTGGCAGAGCATGCTCACCAACTGACGCTGTGTGATCTGTCAGAAAAGATGCTTAATACGGCTAAAACTCATTTTGAACAGGCCAATATCAAAGCCACGTTTTATCATGAGTCAGCACAAAGTCTCGCTAAACAGCTACCACAATTTGATTTAGTGTTGTGTCATGCTGTGCTGGAGTGGTTAAGCGAACCACTTGCATCGCTCAAGACAATCATGGACAAAGTCAGGCCTGGTGGCTATTTATCCCTGCTGTTCTACAACAGAAATGCCATGGTCTACAGCAATGTTTTAAAAGGCGGCTGGAGATTACCCCCCATACTTAATGATAGTTACATTGGTAAAGGTAATAAATTAACGCCGCCAAACCCACAGTTTCCACACATTATTCTTGATGAAATGCGCCATGCTGGGTTTTCCATT
>NZ_DIAC01000066.1:7065-15406 GCF_002414625.1 Methylophaga sp. UBA5088
GATTCGAGTGTTTAATGACTACATGAGCCAACAAGCCAGAGACAACAGTGATGAGTCCGTATTGTTCGAGCTAGAGCATCAATATTGTCGCATGCCGGTTTATCGTGATATGGGCCGATACATTCATTTATTAGCGAAACGTGAAAATACATAAGAATTTTTAATACGCTGCTTATCAAGCGTATTGTCTCTGCTACAATAGCCGCTATTTTTTAGTGAATCCAATCAATTATCCTTACAAGGTTATTATGTCTAAACTATTAGTTCTGATTGCTTCTTCTACTGTATTTTTAAGCGCCTGTATTCAACAGGGTCCACAAACACCTCCTGTCTCATCTACTGAGTTAGCTCAATCTCTGCAAGAGACCGAATCTCGCCTCATTCAACAAATTCAGCAGCAATGTGAAAGTTTGAACAAGCAAGAGACAGTACAAGCTGATGAACTGCAAAAGATCAGCAAAGCACAACGTCAGTTTGATGGACGTTTTGATGTGATTGAAGGCAAACTGGATACTGTCATCGTCAAACAACACAAAGGTGATGCTGCTCCCCCACTTTGCCCCAAACCTGCTGCGGTAAATACAAACAATATCGGTAATAAACTAGTAGTCGGTAAAACAGAATGGCTGTGGATTGAGGCTATCAATCGTGTTTACGAGGCTCGTGTCGATACCGGCGCTACCACATCATCTATCAGTGCGCTGGATATCACTCCCTTTGAGAAAGATGGCAAGAACTGGGTACGTTTCCGTTTAGCACCAGATGATGGTGACGATAGCTTTGAAATTGAAGCTCCCTTAGTGCGTTACGTCAAAATCCGTCAGGCCTCGACAGATACACTCGACAAACGTCCAGTAGCCTCACTAACTGTACGCTTGGGTAAGATGACCGAAGTAGCTGAATTTACCTTAAATGACCGCACCCATATGACCTACCCTATCCTGCTGGGACGTGAGTTCTTACGTGATGTAGCTGTGGTAGATGTGGCAAAAGACAATAATCAACCCAAACCTGAAATTGTTAAAAACCAGCCGCAAGCACCTTCAGTCAGTAAAAGTAAGAAGAAATAAGGAAACCAGGCCATGACATCTCGTAAAGCGTTTTATTTGATAGTGGGCTTACTGATTGTCACAGGCCTGGGATTAACATTACATAGACATTACACCTTTGATATTCCTTGGCTTCCGGGGGAGCAGCGTCAAACCTGGTCTATCGAAGCCAAGGTTGAGTTTGATGCACAAGATAAAGAAGTGCTGGCATCACTTGCCATACCTGGAACACAACCCGGCTTTACGCAACTGAGCCAACAAACTGCCAGCCCGGGCTATGGTTTGTCTTACACTAAACGTGAAAACGGCGGTCAGCGCGCCGAATGGTCAATCCGGCAAGCTACAGGCGAACAAGCCCTTTATTACAAAGTGGATATGCTGTTAGACCCTTACGCTGTTCCACCAGAACCCAGCCAGCCACCGGCGTTAAAAGTCAGCATAGAAAAAGAGCCTTACGCGACATCCGCTAATCAACTCCTTGATCGAGCACAAGAGCGTTCCTCCACGCCATACACTCTTGCTAGAGAATTGATTCAGGAGTTTAAAAATCAATCACAAAACGCTGAACTCTTAGCTCAGTTGAAACCGCAAACGCAGTGGATTGTTCAATTACTGCAACAAGCTGGTGTACCTGCTCGCCAAGTACATGCACTATTTCTTGAAGACGGTCGTCGCAGACAAGAGTTAGTCACCTATATTCAGGTATTTGATGACAGTGACTATCAATTGTTCAACCCGGAAACAGGTGAGCAAGGCAGGCCTGAAAATGTCTTACTCTGGGAATATCATTCAGGACCCGTTCTTGAACTGATTGGCGGAACCAATTCACACGTTACTTTCTCTATGATTCAGCAAGAGCTCCCGTTTGGTGTCGCTTTGAATCAGAAGTTTGCTGATGAAGCTTTGATAAATTTTTCACTCTACACTCTACCACTTGAGGAACAAGCACTATTTAAAGGTATTTTATTAATACCTGTTGGTGTTTTAGTGGTGGTCTTAATGCGAATTCTGGTGGGCTTAAAGACATCCGGTACGTTTATGCCGGTTTTGATTGCCTTGGCCTTCATTCAAACAAGCTTGGTAACGGGCTTAGTCGGTTTCTTACTCATCGTGGGTACAGGCTTGTTGATTCGCTCTTATCTTTCCTATCTCAACCTGCTGCTCGTCGCCCGAATATCCGCGGTTATCATCATGGTGATAGGTATCATTGCAATATTCTCCATTCTTGCCTATAAGCTTGGTTTAACAGAAGGTATGAAAGTGACGTTCTTTCCGATGATCATTCTGGCATGGACCATTGAACGGATGTCAGTTTTATGGGAAGAAGAAGGTCCACATCAGGTAGTTATTCAAGGTGGTGGCTCTCTGTTAGTAGCTGTACTAGCCTACTTAGCAATGAATAACGAATTAATTCGTCATTTGACCTTCAATTTCCTCGGCATCCAGCTGATTTTAATGGGACTGGTATTGATGGCAGGTAATTACACCGGTTATCGCTTGCTCGAATTAAAACGCTTTAAACCTTTAACCGAGGATCACCTATGAGCCTGAATGTGCTGAATTGGCTGAAAGAGGTCAAGTCTCGGTACGTTCACCCAAACAAGCTAGCCAAGATTGGTGTGCTTGGTATGAACGAACGAAATATTGCTTACATAAGCCGTTACAACCCAAGACGTCTCTACCCGCTTGTTGATGATAAATTACAAACAAAAGAAATCGTTCTGGAAGCGGGGGTTAATGCGCCAGACCTGATAGGCACTATCACTGAACAACACCAGGTCGATGACCTGCTTGATATTATTAAAAATACTGCAGGTTTTTGTATTAAACCGGCACATGGTTCAGGTGGTAAAGGTATTTTGGTGGTGACGGGGTCAGATGATTTCGGGTACCACAAAGCAAATGGGCAAATTCTTAAGCTCGCTGATCTTGAGCGACATGTTTCTAATATCCTGGCGGGCCTATTTTCGCTGGGTGGTCGAACTGATGTCGCCATCATTGAAGCGCTGATTCAGTTCGATGATTGCTTTAATGGATATACATTTGAAGGTGTACCTGACACACGGGTGATTGTCTTCAAAGGTTTTCCTGTGATGGCAATGATGCGCTTATCCACATCTGACTCTAACGGTAAGGCGAACCTTCATCAGGGTGCCGTCGGTGTGGGTTTGGATATTGGTAATGGTAGTGCGGTGCGTGCTGTTCAATTTGACCGCCCCGTTATGCTGCATCCTGACACAGGTAGAAACCTGCTTGATCTTCAGGTGCCACATTGGGATCAATTACTGCACCTGGCTGCATCCTGTTATGAAATGTCGGGCCTGGGTTATTTAGGTACTGATATCGTTTTGGATAGTAAAAAAGGCCCTATGCTACTTGAACTAAACGCCCGTCCTGGTTTGAGTATACAAGTGGCTAATGGTGTGGGTTTACTGCCACGGCTCAAGAAAATTGAATCTTTAACCAATGTGAAGAAAATGACGCTTGAACAACGTATCGCGTTTTCAAAAGAGCATTTTTCACGTCGATCATAATCAACAATTGTTTTACACTGCTGGGACATTCATGCGTTTGCTATAGGAGAGACTTATGTCATCGGTCAATAAAAGCAGTAGTCTGATTCTTGGTGTCGCTTTATTTCTCGGTCTTAGTACCCTGGGTTGGTTTCTATCTAATGCTGCAATCGAATATAAAGAATACGAACGAACAGTTACAGTAAAAGGGCTAGCTGAACAAGAGTTCACTGCAGATATCGTCATCTGGCCAATCCAGTTCACTCTGGCAAGTAATAATTTACAAGGCTTATACAATGATGTTGATAGCAATACCAACACCATTATTTCGTTTCTGACCCAACAAGGTATAAAACGTGATGATGTCACCATCAGCGCGCCAGCCATCACCGACAAATCTGCACAGCAATATGGTGGCAATCAACGTGCTGAATTTCGATATACGGCTGTACAGACCGTTACTGTATATTCAGAGGCCATTGACACCGTCAGAGAAGTGATGGGGCAACTCTCTGAACTTGGCAAGCAAGGCATTGTGTTAACAGGCAATAATTACGCGGCTCAACCAGAGTATTTATTTACACGTCTTAATTCAATTAAGCCTCAGATGATTGAAGAAGCGACACGTAAAGCCCGTGAAGTAGCAGAAAAATTTGCTCAAGACTCAGACAGCACCTTGGGTAAAATTCGTAAGGCGCGCCAAGGCCAATTCAGCATCAGTTCACGCGACAACAATAATCCACAAATAAAAAAGGTACGCGTTGTTTCTACCATAGAGTATTACTTATCTGATTAATGTCAGAACACAATAAACGACACAAGGGCCGTGGCTCAGTAAATAACATCGATGGTCGTTTTAATGAGTTTCAACGCACTGAGGTTGATGATGGCTGGTTTCATAGTGAAGTCAGTCCTCTTTCGACAGAGGTAAGTGAAGAAACACCTCGTAAAATTATCAGTCGAAACCAATCACCTGATCTACCATTTCAGCAAACGATTAACCCTTACCGTGGCTGTGAGCATGGCTGCATTTATTGTTACGCCAGACCTACCCACGCTTATCTGGGATTGTCTCCAGGCTTGGATTTTGAAACAAAACTCACGGTCAAACCCAATGCTGCTGACTTACTTCGGCATGAGTTAATGGCAAAGAATTACCAGTGCTCAATACTATCTCTTGGCGCTAACACTGATCCTTATCAGCCAATAGAACGTGATCATAAACTCACACGACAGATACTCAAGGTGATGCTGGAATTTAGCCATCCAGTTAATATTGTCACAAAGTCATCTATGATAGAACGTGATATCGACATACTTAAACAACTTGCAGAAAAACAACTGGTACATGTGCAATTGTCTATCACGACCTTGGATAAAACACTTGCCAGAAAACTTGAGCCAAGAGCCAGCAGTGCACAAAGACGCCTGCAAACGATTAGCATATTAAAGGGTAATGGCATCCCTGTTTCTGTTCTGATTGCCCCTGTCATTCCTGTTCTTACAGATACAGAGTTAGAAGCGATTATTGATGCTTCTGCAAAAGCAGGCGCTAGCAATATTGACTATATTTTTGTGAGATTACCAAGAGAAGTCAGCCCCCTCTTCAATGATTGGTTACACAGTCATTATCCAGATAAGGCTGAACATGTTATGAATCGCATTAAAGATTCCAGGAATGGCAAAACCAATGACCCACGATTTGGTTTTAGACTTGAAGGTCAGGGGTTCTATGCGGATATGATCAAAAAACGATTCAACGTAGCGGTCAAAAAATACCCCATAAACCAATCTTCATTGGTTCTACGAACCGACTTATTTCACAAACCATCAAAGCAAATGGATTTGTTTTAGAAAAGAGCATCTTTATTAGACATAAAAAAGGGGAACCGAAGTTCCCCTTTCAATCTAACTAACAATTGTTAACTTGATTTTTGATTTCAAGTTTTATGCTGCTACTGCAGTTTTTCTACGCATGCCCAATAATCCTAATAAGGCTGGTGCGAATAAAAATAATGCAGCTGGTACAGGTACTGCAGATACTGATACATCATATTTCAAAATACTAGATGTAGCGTCGATAATATCAACAGCGTAGTACACACCAGCAGTTAAAAATGCTGTAAAGCTAAAGTCGCCAGTGATGTTGAAGTACTGTGTACTACCAGTGTAACCACCTGATGGACCTGTGATTTCACTGAATACAAGTACTGCACTATCAAGAGCAGTAAATGGGTTAAATGACCATTCAACCTTTACTGCAGTATCAGTGTCTGAGGTTAAATCGAAGCCTGAAGACCAACTGCTTGATTCACCTACAGTACCACCTGCTAAAACTGTACTGTTGTTGTTTACATCAACGCTTTGAGAAGCACCTGATGAACCAATTCCAGTCAAATTTAACGTAGCGGCATTAACACCAACCGAAAACAAAAGAGCTACAGCAAATAGCATCGCTTTTTTCATAATAAATTCCTATTTAATCTATGAAGCAATGCAACCCGGCCATCTCCAATTACATTAGAGATCCGTGGCTTTCCGACCCCGTCTCACGACGAGTTTGGCTTTATAAAAAACACATCACAAATAACTAATGATGTGACCATCTGAACTATTTCAGATGATTCGATGGTACAAATCACTGAATTTCAGAACCATACCAGTTAGTTAAATCTGGGATGTAACGCACAGCATTTGCTTGATCGCGTGATAATGATCACAAAAAAACTGTGAACTGGTTGTGAATTATTGCAAGAATTAACAATGAGACTTTCTATACACCGGGAATATGGAGTTGCATTATCAGCTTCATTGCGTTATCGCTAGATAGCAGCGAACGCATGTCACTTTACAAAAGTTAACTTTTGTAAAGAAAATACAAAACACGTTATTTTCTATCGCGTCTGGTTGGGTTAGAATTTCCTTGCTGGTAAAACCCAGCGCTCAATTTCAAAGCCAACCTTGGTGTGAGCCAAGCACGGAAAGCTACAGGTCTCAATTCTACTGATAAAAATGAGATGGCTGAGTTGCATTTTCACTTTGCGAATAAGGAAAATGGCATGAAAAAAATGTTACAAAACCTTCTCTTGGGTGGCTTCATTCTTGGAGCAATATCCACAACAGCTATGGCTGCACCTCAGCCCGTTGATTTGTCTTCATGGAAGGCAAATGGTAACGGTAACTGGGTATTACAGTCGGGTAATAATGCTGTTCAACAAGGAATCAACGGTACTCCAACCGTCTTTCACAACAATAAAAATAGCCAGGGCACGGCATTATCAGGTCAGATAACAGTAAAGACGACTGCTGATGATGATTATATCGGGTTTGTCTTGGGTTATAACAATAACGATCTAACCAACTCATCTGCTGATTATTTACTCATCGACTGGAAACAAGGAGATCAAACCTATTACGGTGCTGGTCAAAAAGGACTGGCCATCTCACAGGTCAGGGACGTATTGGGTGATAACTCTGGTGCTTGGTCTCATGATCCAAGCAAAAATGTGACCGAATTAGCCCGTGCAACTAACTTGGGCGATACAGGTTGGCTAGATAATACAACATATGACTTTGATATTACCTTTACATCCTCTTTAGTTGAAGTCTTTGTCAATGGTATAAAAGAGTTAAGTATTACTGGTGCATTCAGTAATGGTTCTTTTGGTTTTTATAACTACAGCCAACAGAGTGTACTTTATGCTGGAATTGAAGAAGTTGATGTACCATCTGCAGTTCCTGTTCCTGGTGCATTATTAATGTTTGCTCCTGCTCTATTAGGATTTATCGGCCTGCGCCGTAAAGCGAAATAATATCCAGCAATAAAAAAGCCGTGGTCCTGTACCACGGCTTTTTCACAATACTCAATATCTTGTCAGATAATTGAAGTGTCTCAGAAAAGTTTAAATTTCCCGAGCTAGAGCACGTTTTTTCTACGTAGACCAAGGAACCCTAACAGGGCTGGGGCTAAAAGAAAAAATGCTGCAGGAACAGGGACTTCAGAAACTGATTGCAGTGATACGTCATATTTAAAGACGTTTCGATTACCATTCAGCAAATTAACAGAGGCAACTGTGCCTGCGTAAATCAAACCTGTAAACCTGAAATCACCTGAAATATCAAACAACTGAACTGGATCAACCCCATTATCAAAAGAAATGGTGGCTTCTGTCAGCGCAGCTACAGGATTAAATGACCACTCAATAATGGTAGAGGTATCTTCTGTTGTAGTCACATCGTAAGTTGAACTCCATGGCTCGTCACCGTTAGTGACGGTACCACTACCTAACACCGTGCTTCCTGTATCTACTGAGGTGGTCTGAGTGGCATTAGTTGACCCTGTTGGATTGATGGTGAGTGTCGCAGCATTAGCTGACACTGTGGCAAATAAAGCAATTGCAAATAGCATCGCTTGTTTCATATCATAAACTCCTTGATTTGTTACAAAGCAATGCAGCCCAGCCATCTCGTTCTTCATCAAGATCTGTAGCTTTCCGTCCTCGCCTCGCGACGAGTTTGGCTATGACAGCCCATCACGAACGTGTTGAGCCGAACATACCCGCTATGAATGTAAATCAATACCTTCTTAACGGGTACCAACAACAAATAGTTTGTTGTTGCTTCTACCCTAACATTGATAGATCTCAAGTTAAAGGGTGCGCATTTCAGCTTTTCTACTTAAAGATCCGTTTGTTTGTATCAATTATGACTATCAGTGTTGCTGACTTTCAATCAATATCAACTTTCTTTGATTGTCGGACTGAAGCCAGAGCAGCACAA
>NZ_DIAC01000066.1:15539-20531 GCF_002414625.1 Methylophaga sp. UBA5088
ACTGAAGCCAGAGCAGCACAAATAGCAGCACAATTATTTCTTGCATCTGTCATCGTGAGTTTGGGAGCCTTATTTTGCAGTATGCACTCAGAGAAGTGCTCTATTTCCAGATTGAAATGATTGGCCTTTGGAATAGAGACGTTTTGCTCTTCCTCATCATTCCACCAGCTAATTGTGGCCTCTTCCGTTTCCGGTTGCCAAACGGTATGACATTTAATACCGCCTTTAGTCCCGATGATTTCATACTCGCTGCGTCTGGCATGCTCAAAACTCATTTCAAAATGAGCAAACTTACCATCCGTAAAATCAAATACACCACTCAAGCTGACATCCGCTCCACTGTCATTGAGCTTGGCCATCGCCATGGCTGCAACAGGCTCGCTATCAAACCATAGTCTTGCTGTATGAATAGCATAAGGACCAATATCCCACATGGCGCCACCACCATCGTTGATATCGCGATTGATCCTATACAGTCGAGCGGGTTTCATTGGAAAGGCAAACGCCGTTTTCACCGTGCGAACATCACCAATCTTGCCATCATCAATCAACTGTTTTACATAATCATGTTGGGGATGAAAGATATACATAAAGCCCTCCATCACCGTGACATTGTTTGCTTTCGCAGCTGCTTCAATCGCATCAATATCCGCCACCGTTAGTGCCATCGGTTTTTCAATCAACACGTGTTTACCGTGGTTTATGGCTTTCAAAGCCCATTCCGCATGCTCTTCATTCGACATGGGTAAATAGATAGCATCGATCTGAGAGTGAGAAAGCAGTGCTTCAGGATCGTCCAAAGTCTCTACCTCAGTTTGATCTGGCGCTAGTTTTTGCAAAACTTCTGCTGCAGCACCAGGACGACGACTAGCAATGGCGAGCAATTTCGCATTAGCTGCTTCAACAATAGCGGGCAGTAATTTTTCGTTTACACGAGCAGCACCTAAAATTCCCCAGCGTAATTGTTTTTCAGCCATGTGTTTATATCCTTTTGATTCGAGTAAGTCACTAACATCATATCGACTCACCTTCACAATTCCAAACTCATAAAACCTCATGTTTCATAGTGTTTTTATCTCATAGCGATTGTCTTATGCTAGTTAACCTGTAAATAAAAATAATGGATTAAGGAGCAAGTATGACAATCAAAGTTGGACAGAAAATTCCCGCGGCGACACTCTCAGAATGTGTAGACTTTTCAGCCAGCAGTGGCTGCCCTGTTAACCCTCAACCACAAAATGTGCAATCACTCACAGAAGGCAAAACCATCGTTCTTTTTGGTGTGCCTGGTGCATTTACTCCGCTTTGCTCTGAGGAGCATTTACCCGGTTTTATACGACTGGCAGATGACATCAAAGCAGCAGGGGCAGATGGAATCTGGTGTATGGCCGTTAATGATGCCTTTGTCATGGGAGCATGGGGCAGACAAGTCAACAATGAAGGTAAAGTTAGAATGATGGCTGATGGTAGTGCTGAACTGACCAAGGCTATGGGCTTAGACCGTGACTTAACGGCAGGTGGCATGGGCGTACGCTGCTATCGTTTTGCCTGCATCCTGAAAGATGGCGAAGTGACATATATTGGTGTTGAAGGCTCAGGTGAGTTTGGTAAATCCAAAGCAGAAACCATTCTGGAAGAACTCAAAAAAGGCTAATTTCTTAAACTCTGAGGACATGGGGGAGCTCAACTCCTCCATGTACCATCATGTCATCACGCCAATGAAAAATAGTTTTAACGCCAGTGTTCTTCTACTTCGCTTTCTCCACCAATAAAAATAGCGGAGGCGATATCACTAAAAATTCCGTGCTCAACAATGCCGGGAATCGTATCTAAAATCATCGTCAATTCTAGACTATCCATATCCTTAAACTGCATATCCAGCACCAGACTACCACTTGCCGTGACAGCAACATTATCACCTGATGCATTTAGCCTGAGCTGCCCTTCTCCGCCCTGATGTTTCAGCTGGGTTAACACTAAACGCCATGCTTGCGGCATCACTTCAACTGGAATAGGAAAACTATCTCCAATATGCTCAACCAGTTTTGATTCATCTACTAATACAAAGAACTGATCAGCCGCAGAGGCCAATAACTTTTCATTCACCAAATCCTGACCGCGCCCTTTCAATAAGGTGAGATCCGGCGTGACCTCATCTGCGCCATCAACATAGATATCCAGTGAATCAAGATCCGCTATCGATACGACAGGTAAACCCGCCTCACGTGCTTTGACTGCACTGATAGCAGAGCTACTGACAGTTTGAATATTTAATTTTTCGGTTTTACAACGCTTAGCCAGCGCCTCAATGAAAAAGTTAGCTGTCGAACCGGTTCCTAAGCCAACTACCATATTCTGCTCAACCAGATTTGCGGCATGCAGTGCCACTCTTTGTTTAGGATTAATAGCCATAGACAAACTCCTTATGCCATCATAAATAATCATCAGCTTACATAGCCAGCACGTATAAAAAAACGGACAATCCTTGTGGTTGATGGTTCTTCGGTAAATTCCGTGCCCAAATACAAAGCAGAAACTTGATGCCTTTCTCTATAGCTCATATCCTTAACGGCAACACTTTACTCGTTTTTCTCAAATCACATTAAGGAAAAATAATGGCACAACTTGACTCCATTGTTGAACATATCGAATCAACTATCCACCAGAGTCTTCAGCCATACCAATTGAGCAGCATTGGTGGCGGTTGTATCAATAGCGCCTATCAACTGAAGACTAACCAACTCACTTATTTCATAAAACTCAACCAACCTTCTTTGTCTTTGATGTTCGAAGCGGAAGCGCTTGGCCTACAAGAAATGGCGGCCACAAAAAGTGTGCGCGTTCCCAGCGTCATATGCCAAGGGACCACTCATGAACACAGCTATTTAGTGTTGGAATATATTTCTCTCAAAGGCTTAAGAGGTAATAGCAATATTGCGTTAGGGGAACAGTTAGCGCACATGCATAAAGTCAAGCAACCCTATTTTGGTTGGCAGATGGATAACACTATAGGCAGTACCCCTCAAATCAATGACCAAACACACGACTGGCTGACATTCTGGCGAGAGCAACGCCTTGGGCAGCAACTCAAGTTTGCTGCACAAAATGGTTATTCTGGTCGGTTACAGTCCAGAGGAGAAAAACTGATGGATGAGCTGGATAAACTGCTCGAAAACCATCAGCCCCACCCATCCCTACTACACGGAGATTTATGGGGGGGGAATGCGGCAGCAGATGAAAACGGGCAGCCCGTTATTTATGACCCTGCCTGTTATTACGGCGATCGTGAAACGGATTTAGCGATGACAGAGCTATTCGGTGGATTTGGCCGAGACTTTTTTGCCGCTTACAATGCTATCTATCCTGTAGATTCAGGCTATTCAACGCGCAAAACCTTATATAACCTTTACCATATTCTCAATCATCTTAACTTATTCGGGGGTGGTTATATGGGTCAGGCTGAGTCAATGATTGACCAATTGCTTTCAGAAATATAACGGCTGATTATATTGGTGTTAATAGATTTAATCTCATTTTTATAGTTAATAGTGAAATAAAAGAAATCAACAATGAATCAAATAAAAGTACTGTTTGTCTGCATGGGCAATATTTGTCGTTCACCTACAGCTGAGGGTGTGTTTACCAAATTAACCGAAGATATGGGCACACGCGAACGTTTCCTCATTGATTCTGCTGGCACCCATGCTTATCACGTTGGCGAAGAACCTGATAGCCGTGCTCAACAGACCGCAAAACAGCGTGGTATCGATTTATCTTACATCCGTGCCCGTAAATTCAGCCAAGCTGATTTTGAAGAGTTTGATTACATACTGGCAATGGATACCAGTAATTACGAAATTTTAATCAACGCTTGTCCTGATGCATACAAACACAAAGTCAAAATGTTTCTGGACTATGCGCCGCAACGTGAAGAAAGCGATGTACCGGATCCCTATTACGGTGGGCAAAATGGCTTTAATCATGTGTTTGATCTTGTTGCAGACGCCTCTAAAGGATTTCATGATAGCGTCGTTAACTGATATCTATTTGTTCAGCTTAAATTCCGGCGTATTATTGCCCGGTCTCGTCATTCATAAGGAATATTGTCGTGAAATCAATTCTTCAGGGACGCCCATGGCTCCTGTTTAGTTTCGCCGCTCTGTTAGCTCAGCCTTACCCCGCCATGGCTGCAGAAAATGCGAAATTACTGGATTTAACCACTCATTGGGTCGGTTATGTCTCAATCTTGTTGTTTGTGGTGGCCTATGCTTTGGTTATTCTTGAAGAAGAAATCCATATGCGCAAGTCTAAGCCTGTCATGGTCGCGGCTGGCGTGATATGGGGCTTGATTGCACTCATTTATGCACAACAACCAGACTCTGAATATCACCACACTGCAGGGCTGATGATTCGACACAACCTAGAAGAGTATGGTGAGTTGCTTTTGTTCTTACTAGCGGCGATGACTTATATCAACACTATGGGAGAACGAGGCGTATTCAATAGTCTACGAGCCTGGTTAATCAATAAAGGCTTTTCGCTGCGCAGTATTTTTTGGATCACAGGGTTATTCGCCTTCTTTATATCCCCCGTAGCGGATAACTTAACCACGGCATTATTGATGGCCACCGTTGTAATGGCGGTTGGCGGCACGAATGTCAAGTTTGTGTCTCTGGCGTGTATTAATATTGTTGTTGCCGCAAACGCAGGTGGTGCGTTTAGTCCATTTGGCGACATCACCACATTGATGGTGTGGCAAAAAGGGGTCGTAGAATTTCAAGAATTCTTTAAATTGTTTGTTCCATCTGTTGTGAACTGGTTTGTTCCTGCACTTTTAATGTCAGTAGCCATTAAGAATGGACAACCCCAAGCAAACTCAGACCAAGCAGAACTCAAAGAAGGCGCTTTTGTTGTGGTTGGCTTATTTTTAGTCACTATCGCCATGGCTGTGTCTGCCCATAATTTCCTGCCTGCTCTTATTGATGGGGATAG
>NZ_DIAC01000066.1:20687-21319 GCF_002414625.1 Methylophaga sp. UBA5088
TTTCCTGCATTTACCACCTGTCATTGGCATGATGACTGGACTAGGCTTATTAAAGCTCTACGGTTACACCTTAAAAATGCGTGATAAAAAAACATTTATCAACACAACATCTGATGAAGAAGGATTACCAGGGGTTAAAGTTGAAGGATTAGATCGACGCAAACCGTTCAATATATTTCAACAGGTTGAGCGTGCAGAATGGGACACATTGATGTTTTTCTACGGCATTATTTTGTGTGTAGGTGGACTTGGCACCATTGGTTATCTCAACCTGGGTTCGCAGCTGATGTACGGAGACTTGGGCCCAACAACCGCTAACATTCTAGTCGGTATTGTGTCAGCCATTGTCGATAATATTCCTGTGATGTTTGCTGTGCTTTCAATGAATCCGGACATGAGCCAGGGACAATGGTTATTAGTCACGCTGACAGCGGGTGTCGGTGGTTCTTTACTATCGATTGGCTCAGCAGCGGGTGTCGCTGTGATGGGGCAAGCGCGAGGCATTTACACTTTCTTCTCACACATCAAATGGATCTGGGCGATTGCCCTTGGTTATGCAGCCAGCATCTATGTTCATCTCTGGCTGAATAGTGCCATGTTTTAATAAAACAAAACACATCTTCTCAATAAAA
>NZ_DIAC01000105.1:0-1272 GCF_002414625.1 Methylophaga sp. UBA5088
GATCTGGGCGATTGCCCTTGGTTATGCAGCCAGCATCTATGTTCATCTCTGGCTGAATAGTGCCATGTTTTAATAAAACAAAACACATCTTCTCAATAAAAAAGGCGGTCATAAAACCGCCTTTTTTATCAGTCATATAAGCGTAATAACATTTCCGCGACACAGGCGGGTCGTTTGCTGTTTTCCACCTCAATTGTCACTTCACGAACTAATTCAAGCCCTCTTCTAAGCGGTGTTACAGCAATAATCCGAGTCCGAGCACGAATACGTTTTCCAACCCTCACCGGCGCAGGAAAAACGACTTTATTCATCCCGTAATTCACCAACATTCTGGCTTCAGGATAATCATTCTTTTCGGGGTTAACTGTATCCGTTAATTTTGGAATCAGAGACAGTGTCAAAAACCCATGTGCAATGGTTGTTTTAAATGGAGACTCATTTTCAGCTTTGACAGGATCGGTGTGAATCCACTGATGATCGCCGGTTGCTTGAGCAAATTGATCAATACAGGCTTGATCCACCAAGAACCACTCCCCCACGAAATTTTCAACGCCTAGATCAGCTGCAATGCGTTGATGTAAAGCAGCAAACTTATCACTGAGTTTTATAACAGGTTCTGATTCGTGAGCAATGGTTTCTTCACTGTCATGGAAAAAGTGAAAATATTGCGTCCATGGCAGAGAAAAATTGCGAATATCAGAGACTTTTTTATTGATCGTCTCAGGCCAGCTTCTCAGGGTAGTCTCTACGCGACTTTTTATTTCTGAGTTGATCGATTCGAGCTTCTCTTGGCCCTGTTTAAATGACTCTACCAGCCGCATAGTTGATCCTTTTTTTCAAACTTGAACGCCGAATTTTTGACTTATTCCCTAGTCATTAGTTTTTGTGCATATAGTGTGCCATAGCATGTGACGTGTCGTTGGGCAGATCACATTCTGATTTGTTACACGCTTGAGATAGCACAAAAAGCCCTCAGCGGTTACAATCTTCTGTTTCCATATCGATAACAGACACACCATGCTCTATAGCACAGACGACCTACGAATCACGGGGATTCAAGAAGTCATCCCCCCGGCGCAACTTCATGAAGAATTGCCGATTACTGATCAAGCATCTGAAACGGTTTTTAATGCGCGGAAAGCGACGCAGGATATTCTGCATAAACGCGATGATCGCTTAACAGTTATTGTAGGTCCGTGTTCTATTCATGATCCTCTTGCTGCTCGAGAGTATGCCACAAGACTGCAACCATTAATTGAAGAACTTCAAGAT
>NZ_DIAC01000105.1:1348-8026 GCF_002414625.1 Methylophaga sp. UBA5088
CATTAATTGAAGAACTTCAAGATGATTTGCAAATTATTATGCGGGTGTACTTTGAAAAACCACGGTCTGTGGTTGGCTGGAAAGGATTAATCAACGATCCCTATCTGGACGGCAGCTTTAAAATCAATGATGGACTACACATTGCCCGTAAACTACTGCTTGATTTGGCTGAAATGGGCGTGCCTTCTGCTACTGAATACCTGGACTTAATCAGTCCACAATATATTGCAGATCTGGTGTCTTGGGGAGCAATCGGCGCCAGAACAACAGAGAGTCAAGCGCACCGTGAACTGGCTTCAGGTTTATCCTGTCCTGTTGGCTTCAAAAACGCAACAGATGGAGGCGTTCAAATCGCTGTCGATGCATGTCTGTCAGCCTCTAAACCTCATCATTTCATGTCTTTGACTAAAGCAGGACGCTCGGCTATTTTCTCCACCACGGGCAACCCTGATTGTCACATCATCTTACGTGGTGGACGTGAGCCCAACTTTGATAGTGACAGCATCAATTCTGCGGCAGACGTTATAACCCGTTCCGGTCAAGATGTCAGAATCATGATTGATTGCAGCCACGCCAATAGTGGAAAAAACCACATCCAGCAAGAAACCGTTTGTCGCGAAGTCGCAGCCCAGATTGCGACAGGTGAAAATCGTATTATCGGCCTCATGTTGGAAAGTAACCTGATTGCTGGTCGTCAGAATGCAGAGTCTGGAAAAGAGTTAGTTTATGGTCAAAGTATTACCGATGCTTGTATGGCCTGGGACAATACTGAAAATTTATTAAGAGAACTGGCTGAAGCTGTACAGCAACGCCGACAAAAATAAACATCACTGACGTCAAATCCTCCGTCTCCAGATAACGGATAAGTAGCTCACAAATAAAGCATTAATATCACTCTAACAGCTTCGATATTAATGCTTTTTAAGCTATAATTACTGATTACCGTTTACAGCAGAATTGATTCCGTGCTGAAATGACAACTAATTCCTGAGAAAATCAGTAGGTTATTAAATGGCAGATTATGCCCTCATACTTATAAGTACGATACTGGTCAATAACATTGTCTTGGTCAAATTCCTGGGGCTGTGCCCTTTTATGGGTGTGTCTCGTAAATTGGAAACAGCCATGGGGATGGCTCTGGCGACCACCTTTGTCTTAACGCTGTCTTCTATCAGCAGTTATTTGATCAATGAATATTTGCTGGCCCCTTTTGGTATTGAGTTTCTTCGCACTATCAGTTTCATCTTTGTAATTGCTGTAGTTGTGCAATTCACAGAAATGGTCGTTCACAAAACCAGTCCACTGCTCTATCAGGTATTAGGCATTTTCTTACCCCTCATTACTACCAACTGTGCGGTACTGGGTGTTGCTCTGCTAAATGTACAAGAAAAACATGGCTTTATTGAGTCAGCACTGTATGGCTTTGGTGCTGCTCTGGGTTTCTCAATGGTATTGATTATTTTCGCTGGCATGCGTGAACGTCTTGCTGCAGCCGATGTACCTGTTCCATTTCAAGGTGCTGCAATCGGCCTGATTACTGCCGGCCTGATGTCAATGGCCTTTATGGGCTTCACCGGACTAGTGAAAGGATAAGCCCATGTTGACAGCGGTTATTGCTTTAACGCTTCTGGCGTTAGTTCTCGGTTTGCTATTAGGATTTGCTTCCGTCAAGTTCAAAGTTGAAGGCGATCCTATCGTCGATCAGATCGATAAAATTCTTCCTCAAACACAATGCGGTCAATGTAGTTTTGCAGGTTGCCGTCCTTACGCTGAAGCTATTGCAGCAGGTGAAGTTGATATAAACCGTTGCCCTCCTGGCGGCGAATCAACCATTCAAGCACTGGCGGACTTGCTCGATGTTGAACCTAAACCACTCGATGAAGAGTGCGGTGTTGAAAAACCCAAAATGCTTGCAGTCATCGATGAACAACGTTGTATCGGCTGCACTTTGTGTATTCAGGCTTGCCCTGTCGACGCAATCCTGGGTGCGGCAAAACATATGCACACAGTTATTGCTGATGAATGCACAGGCTGTGAACTCTGCTTAGAACCTTGTCCGGTAGATTGTATTGATATGGTTGAAATGGCACCTAATCCAAACACCTGGCGCTGGCCAGATCCTTCTCACGTCCAGCTAGAACGTGGAGAAAGAACATGACAAAAACATTAGGCTCATTTCCAGGTGGACTCAAGTTGCCCGGTCATAAGAAGCGGTCAACTCAAACTCCCATACGGAAAACACCACTCGCAAAACGGCTGATTCTACCGCTGCAACAACATATTGGTAGTGCAGCTATTCCTATTGTTGAAGTGGGTGATAAGGTACTTAAGGGACAACGAGTTGCTCGTGCGGATGGCCATGTTTCAGTCTGCCTGCACGCCCCCAGTTCAGGTACCATTGCCGCCATTAATGAGCAGCCTATTCCCCATCCATCCGGTCTGACAGCGCCGTGCATCACTATCGAAACCGATGGTGAAGATCGCTGGATTGAGCGTGAACCCGTAAAAGACTATCGTTCACTTTCGACTCATGAAATTCGTCAAATCGTACGCGATGCAGGTATCGTTGGCCTCGGAGGCGCGGGTTTCCCAAGCTTCATCAAATTGAACCCCGGCGTTCATCACACTGTTGAAACACTTTTGCTAAATGGTGCTGAGTGTGAACCTTACATCAGCTGTGATGACATGCTCATGCGCGAACGTGCTGACGGCATATTGGATGGTATTGAAATCATGCAGTACGCACTTCGGGCTCGTGAAGTTATTGTGGCAATTGAAGATAACAAACCGCAAGCCATTTCAGCTATGGAGTTGGCACTTGCTTCTCGTCCTGGTATGCATAATACACGCTTGGTTGTTGTCCCCACTCGTTACCCAACGGGTGGTGAAAAACAACTTATACAGGTTGTGACGGGTAAAGAAGTGCCAAGTGATGGCTTGCCGATTGATTTGGGTATTGTGAGTCACAATATGGGCACAGCCTATGCAGTGGGCCGTGCCATTTTTCATGGGGAACCGTTAATCTCCAGAATCGTTACGGTGACCGGAAAAGACGTGACACATGCAGGCAACTTTGAAACCCTTTTTGGCACACCCATCTCAGAATTATTAGCGTACGCAGAAACTCAGCGCGAACCTGATGAAGCCTTCATTCTTGGTGGCCCCATGATGGGCTTTAACCTGTCTGGCGATAACTTACCTGTGACAAAAACAGCAAACTGTATTCTCGCCGGTGTGGAAGATGCCGCCCCAGCACAGGAACCTTTGCCATGCATCCGTTGTGGCGACTGTGCAAGTGCCTGCCCTGCCAGTTTATTACCGCAACAACTTTACTGGCATTCACGGGCTAAAGATTTTGATCAAACTCGAGATTACAACTTATTCGATTGTATTGAATGTGGTTGTTGTGATTATGTCTGCCCAAGCAAAATTCCGTTAGTTTCCTATTTCCGCTTTGCTAAAACGGAAATTATGAACCAAGAACGTGAACGTAAGAAATCAGATCTCGCTCGCGACCGTTTCGAAACACGTCAGGCACGTTTAGAACGGGAACAGCGCGAAAAAGAAGAGCGTCAGCGTCAGCGTAAAGCAGCCTTAGCAGCCTCTAAAGCCAAAAAAGAACAACAAGAAAAAGCTGCCGTGACAGCCGAAGCGGATAGTAAGGAAACGGAGTAAATAATGGCGATATTTCGAATGAGCCCGCCATTTCTGGCAGGTACCAACCGCGTGACGCTGCAAATGCTGCAAGTCATTTTAGCGATGATTCCTGCAGTAGCCGCGATGGTTTATTTCTTTGGCCCTGCGGTCTTAATCAATATTACACTGGCATTAATCGTCGCCCTGCTCGCAGAAGCAGTCATGCTGACTCTGCGTAAAAGACCGATTAAACCTTTCATCACCGATGGCAGTGCGGCAGTAACAGCCGTATTGTTGGCTGTCGCCATACCGCCGCTCGCACCTTGGTGGTTAACGGTCACCGGGATTTTATTTGCCATCATTTTTGCCAAGCATTTGTATGGAGGTCTGGGCTACAACCCATTTAATCCTGCCATGGTTGGATATGTGTTGTTATTAGTGTCATTTCCGCTTGAAATGACAACCTGGTTACCTGTTGACTCGCTGACAGACAAATCTCTCGATTTACATTCGGCTTTACAATTAATTTTTTACGGTGAAACCAGCGCTGGTTGGACTGCAGATACTGTTTCTGGGGCAACGCCACTCGATACAATGAAAACTCAGATAGGACAATCGATTGCGCCTGTCTATATCGTTAATCAAAACCTATTTGGCAGTTTAGGTGGTTTAGGCTGGGAATGGATTAACATCTGGTTTGCCATTGGTGGTCTTTATTTACTTTATCGTCGCGTCATTAGCTGGCATGTTCCAGTTGCCATAATCGGCACATTGTTTGTGATGAGTGGTGTCACTTATTTGTTTGCCCCTGAAATCACGGGCTCACCTCTATTCCACCTGACAAGTGGCGGAACGATGATAGGTGCGTTTTTTATTGCCACTGATCCGGTTTCAGGTTCGACAACGGTGAAAGGTCGTCTGGTATTTGGTGCTGGTGTAGGCGCTTTAACCTACATCATTCGAGTATGGGGAGGCTATCCTGATGGTGTTGCCTTTGCTGTGCTGTTAATGAACATGCTGGCACCGCTAATCGATTATTACACGCAACCTAAAGTCTACGGGGCCACGAAATAATGGCAGACCTAAAAAAGCACATCTTACGCGTAGGCGTGGTTTTGGGCATTTTTGCTATCGTCGCTACCACCATGGTGGCGTACACAGAACAAAATACACGTCAACAAATTAAAGAAAACGAACGTCAAGCATTATTGGATGCCATCAATATTCTGATACCGCATGAACAATACGATAATGCGATTTTACAAGACACCATCTTACTGCCAGCCACTGAAAGCTTAGGTACTGAAGAACCCACTCAAGTTTTCCGTGCTCGCAAACAGGATCAACCAGTCGCTGTCATCCTGACCGTTGTCGCGCCCAACGGTTATTCGGGACGTATTAAAATGCTGGTTGGGATTTATAACGATGGTACGCTGGCAGGCGTACGTGTTATCAATCACAAAGAGACCCCAGGCCTCGGTGATAAAATTGATGC
This sequence comes from Methylophaga sp. UBA5088, assembly GCF_002414625.1. Classification (NCBI taxonomy): domain Bacteria; kingdom Pseudomonadati; phylum Pseudomonadota; class Gammaproteobacteria; order Thiotrichales; family Piscirickettsiaceae; genus Methylophaga; species Methylophaga sp. UBA5088. Next base: position 6,480 of record NZ_DIAC01000105.1, read on the forward strand.
CAGCCGCTCTGACTGGATTAAACAATTCGAAGGTTTATCATTAGAAAATCCATCATCAGCCAAATGGAAGGTCAAAAAAGATGGTGGTGCTTTTGACCAGTTTACTGGGGCAACCATTACACCAAGAGCTGTGGTGAGAGCGGTAAAAGGCTCGCTTGAGTATTTCAAAAATCATCGTGAAGCATTATTTGCTATCAATGAGGAAAAATCATGAATGCTTATTATCAGATTGTAAAAGATGGTCTGTGGAAGAATAACCCCGCCCTTGTTCAACTTCTGGGTTTATGCCCCCTCCTCGCCGTAACGAACACCGTCATTAATGGACTGGGACTGGGATTAGCAACCATCCTGACCTTAGTGGCATCAAATGGTTTGATTTCGCTACTCAGAAACCAGATTCCTGATGAAGCAAGATTACCCGTTTTTGTCATGATCATTGCCTCAATTGTGACCATTATTGAATTATCGATGAATGCCTGGTTCCATGATCTCTACATTATTTTGGGTATTTTTATCCCGCTGATTGTCACCAACTGCTCCATCATTGGCCGTGCAGAGGCTTTCGCCGCTAGAAATTCAGTTGGACCAGCGTTGCTGGATGGGCTAATGATGGGAATTGGCTTTACTGCTGTCCTGGTTGTGCTTGGCGGCATGCGTGAACTGATTGGTCAAGGCACCTTATTCAGTCAGGCAGAGTTGATGTTTGGTGATATCGCAAAAAACTTCACTATTACCGTTATTGATGATTACCGTGGCTTTTTGTTGGCTTTGTTACCACCGGGTGCTTTTATCGGCTTGGGATTAATTGTTGCCTTAAAAAATGTGATTGATGCCAAAGTGAGTAAGCAACAAACAGTAAAAGTTGAACCCACAGCCGAAGTCGCTACGAGCAGCTAAGATGAACCAGGCTCAACGGCGTGACTTTTTTGCTACTTTAAAAGCACATAACCCGGCCCCTACGACGGAGCTTCATTACTCTTCTCCTTTTGAGTTACTGATTGCTGTGATTCTGTCAGCTCAAGCAACGGATGTGGGAGTAAACAAAGCCACGGACAAACTGTACCCCATAGCGAATACGCCTGAGCAAATTCTCGCCTTGGGAGTGGATGGCTTAAAGCAATACATCAAAACGATTGGTTTATTCAACAGCAAGGCTGAAAATGTCATCAAGACCTGTCGAATTTTAATTGAGCAACATAACAGTCAGGTCCCAGAAGATAGGGAAGCACTGGAAGCCTTACCTGGTGTTGGTCGCAAGACCGCTAACGTTATCTTAAACACCGTTTTTAAACACCCTGTCATTGCCGTAGACACGCATATCTTTCGTTTATCTAACAGAACAGGGCTGGCAAAAGGAAAAACGGTTAAGGCGGTCGAAGACAAACTTATGAAAGTTGTCCCGAAAGACTATCTGTTAGATGCGCATCACTGGCTAATATTACATGGCCGCTATGTCTGTCTGGCGCGTAAACCAAAATGTGACACCTGCTCTGTCACCCAATATTGTGACTATTACCGTGACCAGCAACGTCGTCAGTCACGAACTG
>NZ_DIAC01000105.1:8137-13360 GCF_002414625.1 Methylophaga sp. UBA5088
AAACCGACAAGAAATCAGACAAGTCTATTTCGATGTTTGGAAGAAATTCCATACTAGCGCCCCCCTCACCGAGCTCGAAAAACACATCGCTCATATCATTGAGATTCATCCCGAATATCACGCCTTATTTAATCAACCAGATAAAATCGATCAAGACTACTTCGTTGAAGCTGGCGAAACCAACCCTTATTTACATATGGGGTTACATCTGGCTCTGCACGAACAGATTCAAACAAATAGACCCCAGGGTATTCGTGACATCTATCAGCAATTACTTCATTCCAAACAAGACCCACATCACTGTGATCACATGATGATGGACTGTCTGGCGCAATCTATATGGCAAGCACAACGTGATGGCATGCCACCATCAGAAGACGAGTACCTAAACGCTTTGAAGCAGCTTTTGCCATAAATCACAGCAACTTAATTCATACTATTGGGTCATTAACATCAAATAGCCACAAGCGGAGCAAAGTGAATGAAAGCCTATGGATTTTTTCAAGCCAATGGACAAGCACAAGAACTCGAGCGCGAGACACCCTCACCCAAAGGACATGATCTTCTTATCAAAATAGAAGCGATTGCTGTTAACCCTGTTGATACAAAAATTAAAGCCAGCCTGGGTGACAATAATGACAAGGCCAAAATTATTGGTTGGGATGCCTCTGGCACTGTTGTCGAGACAGGTGATGAGTGTGAACTATTTAAAGTTGGCGATAAAGTTTTCTACGCTGGCGATGTCACGCGTGATGGCTGTTATGCCTCACATCAATTAGTTGATGAACGCATTGTCGGCAAGGCCCCACAAAATTTCACTGCTGAACTAGCTGCTGCCATGCCGCTTACCAGTATTACTGCGTGGGAAGCCCTATTCTCAAGAATGCGCATTCAGCCCGATCTGGATAAAGGTAAAACCATCCTGATTGTTGGCGGTGCCGGCGGTGTAGGCTCAATTGCTATTCAACTGGCTAAACAGGTTGCAAAGTTCAATGTCGTGGCAACAGCATCTCGTAAAGAGTCTATCGATTGGTGCTATGCAATGGGTGCAGATCACGTCATCAACCATCAACAATTAACGGATCATTACTCAGCATTAAATATTGCTGCTCCCGATTATATTTTATGCTTAGCAGATACTGACCCATACTACGATGAACTGACCGATTTGCTAGCCCCTCAAGGCATGATTTGTTTTGTTGTCACAAGCGAGCAAAATCACAATATAGACAAGCTCAAAAATAAAAGTGCAGGCATCGTCTGGGAGTTTATGTTTGCCAGACCTATGTACAAAACAGCCGATATGATCGAGCAACATCACATATTGAATAGCATCTCAGAAATGCTGGATATAGAAACGCTTAAATGTACTCACAAACAGACATTGGGGCCGATGTCTGCCAGTAATATTGAACAAGCCCACCAACGTTTACTATCCGGTCATACCATAGGGAAAATATGTTTATCGGCAATAGAGAACTAATCCTTTCTGTTGCTTTTCGTGGCACAGAAAGTTCGTTAACCGTATAATCATCGCCATTATTAAAATAAGCAGAGGTTTTCAGTGAATAATAATAATTCTGGTCAATTTCTAATTGGTAGTATTGTCACCGTATTAATACTTTTCGGTTTGATATTAGTTGTGCTGGATAACGCACTCGAATTGGGCAAGAATGCAACCGCTCCAGCCAGCATGGATGAAGAAGCGGTCGCTGAACGTATCAAACCCGTTGCAGAAGTCAACATTGGTGAACCGCCTGCTGTGCAAGCAGCACCTGCAGAAGAAGATACCAATACTGGTGGCGCCGGTGAACAAATCGTGACGCAAGTCTGTGCTGCCTGCCATGCTTCTGGACTGATGAATTCACCTAAAATTGGCAATGCTGCAGACTGGGCTCCACGTATTGAAAAAGGTATCGACACCCTGCATAAGCATGCTATTGAAGGCTTTAATATGATGCCTGCTAAAGGTGGTCGTTCTGATCTGAGTGATGAAGCAATAATGGAAGCGGTAGACTACATGGTCGCTCAATCACAATAGCGTAAAGTCTGAAATGAACAAAAAAGCACTGTAGAGCGCTGCTCTACAGTGCTTTTTCATGTATAAATATAGAATATGAGCACCCGTTAGATAACAGGAAAATCAATGAATTTATTGGCGTTCAACTTACCTTTAGTTGCTCTAATCCCTTTTCTGGGCGCACCTATTGCCGCATGGGCTGCAAGATTTAATCGTGTTGCCTCTGCCTGGGTGGCGGGCATTGTCACCTTTTTAGCACTATTGATCTTGATGCCAGCTGTTCATATTCCTTTTGATAATGAAACACTGATTCAGAGCTGGTCATGGCTACCTGCACTGGGTTTAGATTTCGCGTTTCGACTTGATGGCCTGTCGCTACTCTTTAGTTTTCTGATCTTACTGATTGGACTACTTGTCATTCTGTATGCACGCTATTATTTATCGGCTCAGGACTCAATGGGCCGTTTTTTTGCGTATTTATTGATGTTTATGGGCTCAATGTTAGGCATTGTGCTTTCAGAAAATTTAATTCAGCTTGTTATATTCTGGGAATTAACATCCTTAACGTCATTTTTATTGATCAGCTACTGGCAGTACAGCCAAGATGCCCGCGATGGTGCAAGAATGGCACTGACCATCACAGGTGCCGGTGGTTTAGCTATGCTGGCTGGCGTATTAATGATTGGCAATATGGTTGGCAGCTTTAATCTCACCGACGTGTTGGCATCAGGCGATCTTATTCGCCAAAATGAACACTATCTGACGGCATTAGTATTAATTTTATTGGGCGTCTTTACCAAGTCGGCTCAATTCCCTTTTCACTTCTGGCTGCCTCACGCCATGGCAGCACCGACCCCTGTATCGGCCTACTTACATTCAGCCACAATGGTGAAAGCCGGTATTTTTATTCTTGCTCGACTATTTCCGGTTCTTTCAGGCACTGAGGCCTGGGGTTGGTTAGTGGGTGGGGCAGGTATGATAACTATGGTGCTGGGCGCCTATACCGCACTCTTTAAGCATGATTTAAAAGGACTATTAGCCTATTCCACCATAAGTCATCTTGGACTAATCACACTGTTATTTGGTTTTAGCACCAAGTTAGCTGCTGTGGCGGCCATCTTCCACATCATTAATCATGCGACCTTCAAAGCATCGTTATTCATGGTGGCTGGAATCATCGATCATGAATGTGGCACCCGCGATATGCGCAAAGTTAATGGCTTATTAAAATACATGCCACATACCGCTGTACTCGCCATGATCGCGGCGTCTGCCATGGCAGGTGTTCCCCTTCTGAATGGTTTCCTGAGTAAGGAAATGTTTTTCCAACAAGCTTTAACCGCAACGGATCACCATACTCTTAGTTGGGCGATTCCCGTCATTGTGACATTCGGCGCCGTTTTTTCTGTTGCTTACTCGCTACGATTTATCCACGATGTATTTTTTAATGGTGAACCTCAGGGCTTAAGCAAAACACCACATGAACCACCACGGTTTATGAAGATACCTGTCGATATTCTGGTATTGCTGTGTCTTGGGGTGGGTATGGTACCCATGCTGATTGTCGCCCCGATTCTAAGTGTGGCTGTCGCGGCGAGCATACAATCTGTACCACCTGATTATAGTCTCGCTATCTGGCATGGTTTCAATATCCCTTTATTAATGAGTTTTATTGCTCTGTTATTCGGCGTTATTGTCTATTTCTATCGGGAAAAATTATTCCGCTGGCACGATACAAATTTACCTCGCCTGGATGCGAAAACACTGTTTAACAGAATCACACACGGTTTATTAGTGCTGAGTGGCAGAATCAGTCGATTATTTGATCGTGGCTCTTTGCAAAATGCCATTAGTTGGGTATTGCTGTCTGGTGTCGCGGCAACATTGTATGGATTTTTACAGTTTGATAGCCCACTGTTTGGTGACCGCACTTTACTGGATGCGAACCTGCTCACCATGGTGCAAGTGGGTATTCTTGTGATTGCCAGTATATTAACGGCGTTATTGCATCATCAAAGACTTGTTTCACTGATTATTATCGGTGTGATTGGTTTGATCGTCTCCCTGGGCTTTGTGAAATTCTCAGCACCTGATTTGGCTTTGACGCAATTATCCGTTGAAGTCGTCACGATTGTGCTGCTGTTATTGGCTCTGTTCTTCTTACCACAGCACAGTCCTCAGGAAAGAAGTCATAGACGACTGTTTCGTGATCTGGTTTTATCCATTTCTGCAGGTGTCACTGTCATGTTATTAGCCATGGCTGTAATGAGCCGGGATTACGCGAGTATTTCTGGATTCTTCCTTGAGAACAGCAAGCCTGGTGGCGGTGGTACTAACGTGGTGAATGTTATTCTCGTTGACTTCCGTGGCTTTGATACATTGGGCGAAATTGTTGTACTAGCCTTAGCTGGTCTGGGTATTTTTGCGCTACTCAAAGATCTGAAATTACCTGCACCGCAACGTGACACAGAGGGACGTGAGTGGAGTCATGATCCTCACCCGCCGATTATGCAAACACTGACAAGACTGCTATTCCCATTAATGTTGATGGTTGCCGTCTTTATCTTCTTGCGAGGTCACAACTTACCTGGTGGTGGCTTTATCGCAGGATTGATTGCTGCAGTAGCACTCATTTCACAGTATCTTGCAAACGGTATTGCCTGGACAAACGCCAGAATCAAAGTGGATATGCATAAAGTCATTGCGGTTGGTTTAACAGCAGCTTTTGTCACCGGGTTAGCAGCCATGTTCCTGTCTTATCCGTTCCTAACGACGACATTCACCTATCTGACATGGCCGATTGTTGGCAAATTTGAAATTGCCAGTGCCATGATATTTGATTTAGGTGTATTTCTGGTGGTCGTTGGTGCAACCGTACTTATTCTGGTCGAACTGGGTAAGCTCAGTCACGCATCTCATGGTTTAGCTCAACAGGAGAAAAAATAGATGGAGTGGTTAGTTGCCATCGCGATAGGTGTCATGACATCAAGTGGTGTCTACCTTGTGCTTCGGGCTCGTACCTTTCCTCTGGTACTGGGGTTAACGCTGATTTCCTATGCAGTGAATGTATTTTTATTCGTTATGGGACGCTTACAAATTGGTGAGGCTGCCATTATCTCTGCGGAAACAACCAAATATACCGATCCTCTTCCTCAGGCGCTGGTATTAACCGCCATCGTCATCGCATTTGGCATGACGGCATT
>NZ_DIAC01000105.1:13425-16130 GCF_002414625.1 Methylophaga sp. UBA5088
GTTCTGGCTTTAAAAGCACGTAGTGAACTAGGTAACGATCACGTCGATGGCATGAGTTATGTGGCTGAAGAACAGGAGAATAAAGTAGCAGGAGGAGATGCCAAATGACACTGTCACAGCTGCCTATTCTGCTTATTTTGTTACCTTTATTGGGTGGCATACTGACATTATTTTTTCGGCCCAAAGGTATCCCGCTGCAGCGTGTAGTTAGCCTGATATTCACTATGGCTCTGCTGTTGCTGAGTATCTATACCGTCACTATCGCCAATAGTGGTGATTATTCTGTTTACTTACTTGGTAACTGGACAGCGCCATTTGGCATCGTGATGGTGTTGGATAAGCTATCTTCCTTGATGATACTGCTGACCTCCATACTGGCTGTTATTGCATTGGCTTATGCCATTTCTCAGGGTACTGATAAAAAAGGTCAACATTTTCATGTGCTCTATCAAATCCAGCTTTTTGGTCTGAATGGTGCCTTCCTGACTGGTGACTTGTTTAACCTGTTTGTCTTCTTCGAAGTGCTGTTACTCGCATCATATGGCTTATTACTCCATGGCGGCGGTCGTCTTCGCACTAAAGGCGGGCTGCATTATGTCGTCATTAATCTGGTCGGCTCCAGTTTGTTTTTATTCGCTGTGGGTACACTCTATGGCATTTTGGGCACATTAAATATCGCTGATATGTCTACGCACATTGCTCAGCTGGACAGTGCTGATCAAGGTATTGTGGCAGCAGCTGGACTGCTTCTTTTAGTGGTGTTTGGTATCAAAGCGGCTATTTTCCCGCTCTATTTGTGGCTACCTGGTGCCTATGCCAATACCTCTGCTGCCGTGGCTGCTTTATTTGCGATCATGACCAAAGTGGGTCTCTACGCGATTATTCGCGTTCACGGCACGTTATTCTCAGAACAGGCAAGCGCGCTAGTTGGCTTACATGCTGAGGTAGTATTAAGTCTTGGCTTGGTCACGTTAGCAATGGCCGTCCTTGGCGTATTTGCATCCCGTGCATTAAAAGAACAAACCGCTTTTCTGATACTGGCTTCCGTCGCCACGCTTTTGATTGGTATCGGGATTAATACAACCGAAGCCTTAGCGGCTACCTTGTATTATCTAATTCATTCCACGCTGATTGGTGCCGGATTATTTCTGGTAGCCGACATCATTGCTCGTGCCAGAGGCTCATACTCTGATAGGTTACGTCCTGGCGCCCCAATGAAACATGCCATTCTTTTAGGCTCTGTGTTTTTCATTACCGCTATTGCTATTGTAGGCATGCCACCACTGTCAGGGTTTATCGGTAAAGTAATGATTTTGGAAGCCGCGCTGAGCAGCACATTAAGTACCTGGATCTATGCCATCATTTTAATAGGCAGCTTATTAATGATTATGGCGATGGCACGGTCAGGCTCAATCATTTTCTATCAAACGGATACCTCTCTCGATGATGACAGTGAAAAGCTGAATATACGTGCATTGGCACTGGCTTTAGTTTTAGTGCTAGCCAGTCCGATATTAGTCATTGCAGCCGGTCCTATATCTGATTTTACCCAGAGTGTGGCTTCACAACTGAATGATCATCAAGCTTATATTGATGCAGTAATGGGCCAGCCTGCCTATCAGGGAGGAGAATAATATGTGGCGAAAATGCTTTCCTCATCCATTTCTCACTCTGGCCTTATGGGCTATCTGGCTTTTATTGAATAACACCTTATCGGCTGGCCATATGATTTTAGGTGGCTTACTCGCAATATTTATTCCTTGGTTCAGTGCTGGATTCTGGGAGGAGCGCGTCATGGTACGTCGGCCATGGTTGCTGATTAAGTTTTTCAGCTCTGTGCTCTGGCAGATAGTGATTGCCAATATTCATGTGGCGCGTCTTATTCTCATGTCCTCAGATAAACTGCGACCCGGTTTTGTTGAGATACCATTGGATTTAACCTCACCATTGGCGATCAGTATTCTTGCCAATACCATTTCACTGACTCCCGGGACTGTCACCTGTGACTTGTCTAAAGACCAGAAAAAGCTGTTGATTCATGCCCTGCATATCGATGATGCCCAAACAACCATTGATGAAATCAAACAGCTGTTTGAAAAACCGTTAAAGGAGATTTTCAACTAATGCTGAATATCGCCATCATTACAGCCTGCGTTATGGTGTGTACGGCCCTGCTATTGAGCCTTTATCGACTACTTATCGGTCCTAGTGTGCCGGATAGAATTCTGGCCCTCGATACACTGTATATTAATTCAATTGCCCTACTTATCCTGCTGGGTATTTTCCTGCGAAGCAATCTTTATTACGAAGCCGCTCTATTGATTGCGTTGATGGGGTTTATGGGTACACTCGCGCTAAGCAAATACCTGCTGCGCGGCGACATAATGGAATAAATCATGTTAGAAATTTTATTATCTATTCTGATTATTCTGGGTGGTTTCTTTACGCTGGTCGGTTCCCTAGGCTTATTCAAACTGCCTGACTTTTATATGCGTTTACATGGTCCCACCAAAGCCAGTACTTTAGGTGTCGGTGCTGTTCTGGTGGCATCTGCCATTCATTTCAGTACCAAAACTGACGGTATCAGTTTGCATGAAATACTGGTGACTTTATTTTTATTTATCACCGCTCCAGTCAGTGCACATTTGATGGCAAAGGCTGCACTTCATATTAAAGTCAGACAAGAAAAACGTACGTTGAATAAA
>NZ_DIAC01000105.1:16237-20636 GCF_002414625.1 Methylophaga sp. UBA5088
ACCAGGAAGAATAATGCATATCTGGGTCGATGCCGACGCTTGTCCGGCTGTTATTAAAGAAATCCTGATTCGGGCTTCAAGACGCACCTCCCTGCCGCTGACCTTTATTGCAAACCACGCGATTAAGGTGCCGGCAGATAATCAAATTCAGTTTATTCAAGTCGCCTCAGGTTTTGACATGGCAGATGATGAGATAGCCCGCCGTGTTCAAATGAAAGATTTAGTTATCACTGCTGACATTCCACTTGCCAACGATGTGATTGATCGTGGCGGCATCTGCCTCAGCCCACGTGGTGAACTAATGGATAAAAGCAATATTGCTGCACGTTTAACCATGCGTAATTTTATGGATACCATGCGTTCAAGCGGTGTGGATACAGGTGGACAGAATGCCTTTAATCACCGTGACAGAATGCAGTTTGCCAATCAACTCGACAAAATTATTCAATCATCATTTTAATAAAAACCAAATAACCGGAACAATTGTATTGATAATTCTGTCTCAGCGATGGTTTTCACAAAGGAGAGAGAAATGATAAATGATTCGATAGACCGATATGGCAGTGTGACGCGTTTTTTCCACTGGTTAGTAGCCGTACTTGTTTTCCAACAATTTTTTAAATTTGCTGATCGGATTAACGATGGTAAACACTGGTTAGGCGACACGTTCGGTCCCTATCATGTGTCGATAGGCGCAATCATTATGATTCTCGCCATAGTGCGTTTATTGTGGAGTATGAAACAAAAAAATCAACGTCCGATTATTGAAGGTGCTAACAGCAAACTGGTAAAAACGGTACATAGCATCATGTATTTTTGCCTGATTGCTATGCCACCACTGGGTGCACTATATATCCATGGACATGGGTATCCAGTCAAAATATTTGGTCAGGTGCTCGTTGAAAAACCAGCAGATAAAGTGCAATGGGCCCATGATATCGGCGAGTTACACTCAGTATTAGCTATCGTACTGGTTATTTTGGTGGTCGGCCATATTGGCGCTGCACTCTACCATCACTTTATACGCAAAGACGACACGCTTCGCCGCATGGTTTAGCATAAAAAAGCCCGGTCACTTCAGTCACCGGGCTTTTTTTATTTCAGCATTTGCCGAATATTAGAGAGATGCGCCTTACCACGCTCTTTGCGTTCTTCCGGATCAGCCTGTGTTTTTTCAGACATCCAAATCAGATCATCTGATGGTAACTCACGAAGAAAACGGCTTTCCTCACACTCCATCTTCTCCCCATAACGCTTACGCGTATTGGCCATCGTCATGACCAGACTGCGTTGGGCTCGGGTAATACCGACATAGGTCAGGCGACGTTCTTCTTCGATGGTGCCTTCTTCGATACTAGTTCGGTGAGGCAGAATTTCTTCTTCCATGCCAATCATGAATACATGTGGAAACTCCAGACCTTTTGCAGCATGTAAGGTCATCAAATGCACGGCATCAGCTTGGTTTTCGTCTTCCTGACGATCCAGAATGTCCATCAATGTCAGTCTGGCTGCAATATCGCCAATACTTTTCTCTTCGGTATCATTTTCGATGATACGTTCAATCCAGCTCAACAGCTCGAGCACGTTGTCCATGCGCCGCTCTGCTTTATTCGGATCACCACTGGTCTCTTCCAGCCAACCACGATATTCGATTTCTTCGACCATATCGCGGATCGCACTCATTAAGTCACCACGTTTAGCTCTATCTGCAATATCAACCAACCAGTTAGCAAAATGGGTCAGATTCAGAATCGCTTTTTCAGGCAATTTTTCAGCCAGGCCCATCTCAAAGCAGGCACCAAACAAACTGGTTTTACGCTCAGTAGCATAATTACCGAGAGCTTGTAGAGTGCTTGAACCTATCCCACGGCGCGGCGTATTAATAACCCGAAGGAAGGCATTGTCATCATCCTGATTCGCTAGCAATCTCAGATAGGCCATGATGTCTTTCACTTCGATCCGTGAGAAAAACGATGTGCCGCCAGTTAAGAAGTAAGGCACATTATGTTCACGTAATACACGTTCAATCGGTCTGGACTGATGATTACTGCGATAGAGGATCGCATAATCTTTGAAACTGGCCTGATGTTTCAGCTTGTGATAAAGCAGCTCAGACACCACTTTTTCTGATTCATGATCATCATCTCGACAGCCGATCACCCGTATCGGATCACCCTCTCCCAGTGCACTCCATAATTGCTTTTCAAATACGTGAGGATTATTGCGTATCAGAGTATTAGCCACTCGTAGAATGCGGCTCATGGAACGGTAATTTTGTTCGAGTTTAATCAGTTTCAGACGAGGATAGTCGGTCTGTAGTTGTGCCAGATTTTCCGGTCGGGCACCACGCCATGAATAGACAGACTGATCATCATCACCTACCACTGTCAGTGCTTCACGAATGCCGACCAGCTGCTTGACCAGCTCATACTGGCAGCCATTGGTATCCTGATACTCATCCACTAATAAATAGTGAATACGCGCTTGCCACTTTTTTAATACTTCAGGATTTTCACGAAATAACACCACCGGTTTGAGTATCAAATCATCAAAATCAACGGCGTTATAGGCTTGTAACGCAGCGGTATAAAGTGGATACACTTTCGCTGCGGCCATTTGCGTACCTGCTTCAGCAATTTGCATGGCCTTGTCAGGCAGAATCAGCTGATTCTTCCACTCTGATATTTGCCACTGCACCTGTTCAGCATGCTCACTATCTGCAGCAAAATCACGTCCCATCAGATCACGTAATACCGCCAGACTGTCTTGAGCATCAAAAATAGAAAAACCACTGCGGTATCCGAGTGATTTATATTCACGGCGTAGAATATTCAAACCAAGTGTGTGGAAAGTTGAGACCATCAAACCACGTGCTGCCGCCGAATTTTGACGACTGGCCATCAATTCAGACACACGGGTTTTCATCTCACGCGCCGCTTTATTGGTGAAAGTGACTGCAGCAATATTTTTGGCTGGAATACCACATTGCTCAATCAGATAGGCAATCTTTCGGGTTATAACCCGCGTCTTACCACTACCGGCACCAGCTAAAACTAAGAGGGGTCCATCTATATGACGCGCAGCTTCCTGCTGCTGCGGGTTAAGATCATTGAGCATTAACGCCTCTGAAAACTACATGATCAAAAGAGTGTTTCCACTCAACAAATAAGGTAAAAAGCGGCAACATTAGTGACCTACATCAAGCCGACGATAGCTAATGGCTTCGCTGAGATGTTCAGTTTGTATTTGACGACTTCCTGCAAGATCAGCAATCGTTCTCGCCACTTTTAGAATTCGATGGTAGGCCCGTGCTGATAGTCCAAGGCGGACAATCGCCTTTTCCACTAGCTGATAATCGTCTTCACTCAACAGACACACATCCTCAATTTCTTTTTGGTCTAACAAATTATTGGCTTTACGCTGTCGATCGAGCTGTCTCTTGCGGGCTTTTTCTACTCGATGCCGAACCTGTTCTGAATATTCGGCTGTCACATCGACATGTTGATGTCTTAATAAGCTTTTATCTACCGCAGGCACGTCAACCAACATATCAATTCTGTCCAGCAATGGGCCGGAGACTTTAGCACGATAGCGACGAACTTGCTCTTCTGTGCACCGACAGCGAGACTCGCCCAGATAACCACATGGACACGGATTCATGGCTGCCACCAGTTGAAAGCGGGCTGGAAACTCCGCCTGATGAGCTGCTCTCGACACCGAGATTTTGCCAGATTCTATTGGCTCGCGCAGCACTTCCAACACACGCCGGTCAAACTCAGGGAGTTCATCAAGAAAAAGTACGCCATTATGCGCTAATGATATTTCTCCCGGTCTCGGATGACTGCCTCCCCCCACTAAAGCCACAGCAGATGCTGTGTGATGAGGTGAACGAAATGGACGCTGACGCCAATGACCAGGATCAAAACCGTTAGAAGCAATAGAATGTATGGCTGCCGTTTCTACTGCTTCAGCTTCAGACATCGTGGTTAATATGCCGGGTAATCGGCTGGCAAGCATGGTTTTCCCTGTGCCAGGCGGTCCACAAAATAAAATACTGTGTGAGCCTGCTGCGGCAATCTCTAGTGCTCTTCTTGCATGAGACTGCCCTCGAATATCAATGAGATCTGGATAGTCTGCTGCATCAGATAAATCTGGTGAACTCGCCAGGTTAAGTCGTTGCTGTCCATGTAAATGCGCGCATACGGCGAGCAAATTATCCGCCCCAAAACTCTCGCATTGTTCAATTAAGGCTGCTTCGCCGGCATTGATTTCTGGCAGAATCAATGTACGTTTAGCTGCCGATGCAGCCAGTGCGGTTGGCAATACGCCCCGCACAGAACGACATTCGCCAGCCAGCCCTAATTCACCAATAAATTCCTTATCAGCAATTGTCTGCAGT
>NZ_DIAC01000105.1:20710-23629 GCF_002414625.1 Methylophaga sp. UBA5088
CTTATCAGCAATTGTCTGCAGTGGAATCTGGTTTGATGCGGCTAAGATGCCTAATGCTATGGGTAAATCAAACCGCCCGCCTTCCTTGGGTAAATCTGCAGGAGCCAGATTGATAGTGATACGTTGCTGGGGGAAGGTAAACTGGGAGTTCAAAATGGCAGAACGCACCCTATCCTTACTTTCTTTCACCGCTGTTTCTGGCATCCCTACAATCGACAAACTAGGCAAACCATTCGATAGGTGCACTTCAATTGTGACTTCTTGGGCATGTATGCCTGTCACCGCACGGCTGTAAACCTTTGCGATACTCATACTCCATCCTTGGTTGAGTGTAAAAAAGAAATATTAGCCTAACTTTTTTTGAGATGCCGTGAAACTTGTCGAATAAATAAAGGACAAAAAAGCGTTGCGTTTTTACGAGCGAGGTTGCTTGTGTTAGTTTAGTAGTGCGCAACTCATCTAATACAAATCTCCGGAGTTTATATGTACAAGCCTAGCTTGAGGACTATTTTTTTATTAATTTCAAGCACATTGACCAATATCGCAGTAGCTGACCAAGTCGTTCTTGATGATGGCAGTATGCTCAAAGGGACAGTAAAACAAGTCGCAAATGGTCAATTAATCATGGACACAGCCTTCGCTAATGAAGTCACGATTGATTATGCTCGCGTCAGCCAAATCACTACCGATAAAAAATATCTGATTGAGTTAGACAGCCGCGACAGAATAGTCGGCCAACTATCTGTTGATAATAACGGCCAAGCGCAACTGACTAATACAGCATTCGGTAATGTGGATATTGACCCCAAAAATATCAAGAACGTCTGGGCTACTGATGCCACCAAACCTCAAATTCTTGCTGTACAACAAGAATATCAAGACGAAATCGAAACCATTAAAGCTGACAAAGAAAAAGAAGTCGAAGACATAAAAACGTCTTATGAAACAGCAATTAACGCGCTACGTGAAGAACGAAATCGTCTGCGTGATCCATGGAGTGGCAGCATTGCAATGGGTGTCACGGGCGCATCAGGTAATACAGATCGATTTGGCGCGCATGGTCGTGGTGAGCTGAACCGTGAAACAGATGCCGAACGCATGAATCTCTACATGGAAATTAACTTCCAGAAAGAAGATGGCGAACAAACCGCCAACCAAAAGCTGGCCGGTCTATCTTTAGAACGTGATATCAGCGAAATGTGGTTTGCTCGTGGTTCAGCCGACTTTGAAATTGATGAGTTTGAAGAATTAGACTTACGTGCCATTGCCGCAGCGAGTTTAGGTCGATTTTTCATTCGTGAAGATGATCTCAAATTCAAGGGCTTCGCCGGTCTGGGTTATCGCTTTGAAAGCTACAGCGATGGCACAAAAGATAAAGACCCAACTGGTGTATTAGGCTATGACATCAAATACAAAATGAACAGTAAACTCAGTTTATTTCATGATCTGACCTACTACCCCTCATTCAGCAGCCCTGGCACCAACTATCTGATTGTCACCAATTTTGGTGGAGAAATGCCTATTACTGAAAAAGAAGACTGGAAGTTACGTGCTAGCTTGCGTAGCAAATATAACAGTCAACCTGCTGAAGACGCTGAGACAACTGATACCACGTATCAAATGAACTTAGTCTATGATTGGGAATAAAGCTCTCTCTTAAAGACATAAAAAAAGGCGCTTGAAGCGCCTTTTTTATTGCTGATAGAAAAATAAAATTAATCTAAGTAAGTACAGCAGTAATCCACTAACTCTAAAATCTGGATATCGAATGATGAGTTAGCGGGCACATTGAAGGACTCGCCAGCTGTCACATCAATCCACTCTGCATCTCCTTTCAATCGATAACTCAGTTTACCTGCCATAATTTCCATCAATTCGGCTTTTTCAGTACCAAAGGTAAACTCACCAGGCATCATAATGCCTAATGTTTTGTAGCTGCCATCAGCAAATGTCACTTTACGGCTGGTCACATTACCATCGAAATAAACGTTTGCTTCACGTGTGACCGTGACATTAGTAAATTCAGACATAGTGTTTCTCTTATTTAGGTGGGTTTTCTAACTCGGCGACACGTCGTTCCAGTGCCTCCAACTTTTCACGGGTACGCAACAATACTTGCGCCTGTACATCAAACTCTTCACGCGTGACTAAATCCAGCTTGGTGAATGTCGCGGTGAGAGCTGAACGAATATTCTTTTCAGCATCTTCCTGCATTTGCACTAAACCCGGTGGTAATGCTTTGCTGATGCTTTGTACGACTTCTTCAATTTTCTTAGTATCAATCATCATCTTTCCCCTTATATCTTCATGACTATTCTACGGCATTTAAAAACAGACTCAATTTGTTATTTCTTGCCTAATAAGGAACCCAGAATACCTCTGACAATTCGACGACCTAATTGACTGCCAATTGCACGCATCGTACTTTTTGCAAAGGCTTCCAGCACGGTTTCACGCCTTCTCTTAATTGTTTTGGGTTCGTCTTCAGGCTGATTCTTTTCAGCCTCCTGGGCTTTTAATGCACGCTCTGCCAGCACTTCATAGGCTGACTCTCTATCCAGCGTCTTGTCATAAACACCGGCCACTAAAGACGTGCTCAGCAGACTCTGTCTTTGCTGCTCAGTAATGGGACCAATCTGACTCTGTGGCGGTTTGATAAGCGTTTGCTGCACCACCTGCGGGCGACCTTTTTCATCCAGTGTGGAGATCAGGGCTTCGCCCACACCTAAACTCGTCAGCTTTTCGCGGGTATCAAATTCTGGGTTATCACGGAACGTTTCAGCAGCTGCTTTTAACGCTTTTTGGTCTTTTACGGTGTATGCACGTAAAGCATGTTGAATGCGGTTGCCTAATTGTCCCAACACACTATCCGGAATATCCGTCGGGTTTTGTGTGACAAAATACACGCCAACGCCTTTT
>NZ_DIAC01000105.1:23771-27371 GCF_002414625.1 Methylophaga sp. UBA5088
CTTTTGAACGAATAAGTCGAACGACTTGCTCAATTTTATCCAACAATACTTTAGGCGCATCATCAAATAATAAATGAGCCTCATCAAAAAACAGCACCAACTTCGGTTTTTCAGGATCGCCTACTTCGGGTAATTGCTCAAATAATTCAGATAACAGCCAGAGTAAAAAAGCACTATAAAGATTAGGCGACTGCATTAGACTGTCAGCGGCCAGCAAGTTAATGATGCCTCGCCCATGTTCATCTGTTTGCAACAGCTCATCCAGATTAAACATTGGCTCACCAAATAACTGGTCAGCCCCCTGCTCTTCCAGTCCTAATAAACGACGTTGAATAGCGCCCACACTAGCAGCAGAAATATTGCCGTATAAGGTTCTGAACTCTGCCGCATTCTCAGCAATAAACTGCAGCATGGATCGGAGATCTTTTAAATCCAAAACCAGCCAGCCATTGTCATCGGCAACGCGAAATACCAAGTTCAAAATGCCCTGCTGCGTTTCATTCAAATTCATCAATCGGGATAACAGCAACGGCCCCATATCGGAAATCGTTGCTCTAAGTGGGTGACCTTGCTTGCCAAATACATCCCAAAACGTGACAGGCATTCCAGTAAAGCCGAAATCTGATAGACCCATCAGATCAACACGCTCATTAATTTTGGGATGCGGTTTACCCGGCTGACTGATTCCCGATAAGTCCCCTTTAATATCTGCTGCAAATACAGGCACACCTATCTGACTGAAGCTTTCTGCCAGCACCTGAAGCGTGACGGTTTTGCCTGTCCCTGTCGCACCAGCAATCAGACCATGACGGTTTGCCATATTAGCTAATAAGGTGACGGGCTGTGTTGACTGACCCAAGAAAAGAGGTGAAACCATGATGTATCCTTTCAGCAATGGCGGATAGAAGTGATATCAATGGCTTATTAAATCACAAAATAAAACCTTTCAATAAAACGGTTTGTCATGAGGACACTCAATGGCTAGACTAGAGCTTATTCACTTTTAACGGGAAGAACTATGACCTCAACGGAAATCTGGGCAATCACGATTGTCATCGCTATCATTGCTGCATTGCTCGGCTTTGCTCTGGGACGTCGCCAAGCTCCCGGCAGTGATCATCAAATGAAAGAAATCGCTGAGTCATATGATCGTCAACTGGCCGATAAACAAGCCGAACTTGATGCCTATAAACAAAAAGTACATGCCCATTACGACAAAACGGCACAAGCTTTTAAGGATATGGCGGGTTCGTACAAAGAGCTGTTTGATCATCTTTCTCATGGCTATGAAGAACTTGGCAACTTTACTGACCAGCGTGTGTTGCCTGATCGTGCTGGCGCGCTTTTAGATGGCCCGGATACGCAGACAGCGAAAGAGTCCAACTTCATACACCCAAACCATAAAGGTGATGAAGACGCCTTGAGCCGATAAAAAAATATATCGATTCATAAAAAAAGCCAGCTTAAAGCTGGCTTTTTTGTTTCACTGACAAACTATTGGTTTATGCTTTGCCTAGGCCTTTGGCAATACGTTCACCGATATCACTGTCAATGTTTTTCCAGTACTCAATGACGCGTGATAATACGGGTTCTTCAACACCATCACTCACGTGGCCAACCACATTTGATACCAGACGATCACGCTGCGCATCATCCATCACTTCCCGAACTAAAATACCGGCCTGACCAAAGTCGTCATCATCTTCGCGTAGCGTGTAAGCTTCGCGTGTGAACTCACCACTGGCCGCCCATGTGGTGTCTTCTGGATAGTTTTCAGGATCAGCTTTCGGCCCACCTTTAGAATTAGGCGCATAAACAGGATCAGTGACATTTTGTACACGCATGGCCCCATCTTTACTATAACTATTCACAGGACATTTCGGCGCATTCACCGGAATCTGCTTATAGTTCACCCCTAAACGGTGGCGATGGGCATCAGCATAAGAAAACATACGACCCAGTAACATCTTGTCAGGACTAATCCCTATGCCCGGCACTAAATTACTTGGCTCAAATGCGGCCTGTTCAATCTCAGTATGAAAATCTGTCGGGTTACGATTCAGCGTTAATTGCCCCACTTCATGCAATGGATAATCATCGTGAGGCCAGACCTTCGTTAAATCAAATGGATTCAGACGGTATGTTTTCGCATCCTCAAAAGGCATAATCTGAACGTTCATGGTCCAGCTAGGATTGTTCCCTTCTTTGATCGCATTAAACAAATCGCGTCTGTGATAATCGCCATCTTTACCCGCCAGCGTATCAGCTTCGTCCTGAGTCAGAAAATCAATGCCCTGATTGGTTTTGAAGTGATATTTCACCCAAAACTTTTCGCCCTTATCATTCACCCATAAATACGTATGACTGGAATAGCCATTCATGTTACGCCATGTTTTGGGAATGCCACGATCCCCCATCAACCACGTCACCTGATGCGCCGACTCTGGAGACAAGGTCCAAAAGTCCCACTGCATATCATGGTCACGCATTGCGTTATCAGCACGACGTTTTTGAGAGCGGATAAAGTGTTGGAATTTTAACGGGTCACGAATAAAAAACACGGGGGTATTGTTCCCCACCATGTCATAGTTACCTTCCGTCGTATAAAACTTAAGTGAAAAGCCACGAGGATCGCGCCAGGTATCGGGACTACCTCGCTCACCTGCCACAGTTGAAAACCGAGCTAGAACCTCAGTCTCGGTACCAGGTTGAAACACTGCAGCCTTGGTAAATTGGCTAACATCATGTGTCACTTTGAAATGACCAAACGCACCAGAGCCCTTAGCATGAGGCTGACGTTCTGGAATTCGCTCGCGATTAAAATTAGCCATCTGCTCAATAAGATATAAATCATGAAGCAGAATCGGGCCATCTCGGCCAACGGTTAAGGAATGTTCATCACTGGAGACAGGTAAACCGGAATCAGTCGTTGTTCTGTTGTTATCTTTCGTGCTCATGTTGTCTCTCCTCTCTTAATTTATAAGATTCTCTGAAAAACCGTGCTGCATGCTTGAACCAAAACAGACTGTATTTGATTCGAATAGACTTTAATCACTCAACCCTAACATGGGCAGGTGAAATTAATATAAAACGGTCACCATTCTCTTGGTCATTATTTAACTTGAACTAATAAGTATCTTTGAATGATAGAAGTAGAATTTGGGCTAATGATGGCTGTGATTGAAATTCATTCCCTGTCAGTGGGTAATTCAAAATGTCACTGTAGCCGGGAATATGATGCTCATATTCATTATCCAGATTGTAAAACCCCATGGTCCAATCACAGAACTCACGATGGCCGATGGACCCCTCGTTTAAAATGAGAATATTTTTATGGCGCTTGTCACAGCAAATTTTCTCAAAAGTAAACTTCAGTGGCTCTTCCTCACCTTCCAGAACTTGCATAAACTCTTGATCTTTATACAGCAGCTGTCCAGTAAGATTTTCTCTAAGGTTATTACTACGACATTCATCCAGCAGCTCAAATAACTGCTCCTGAGAAAAGGCATGGGTAGCCGAACTGACATAAGTAATGGAATACAAAAGCACCTCCTGACTGAACTTATGACAATCAAGTAACATTAAGTCACTTCATTTTTC
>NZ_DIAC01000105.1:27503-29619 GCF_002414625.1 Methylophaga sp. UBA5088
CATTAAGTCACTTCATTTTTAGATAAAGTTCACAATTTTGGAGGTGAAAGTAACACCCTATCGACTTCTATGATTTAACGTGAGTTAAAAATGTGGTGAAAGAATATCCTGTTAAACAAAAAAAGTAAGGGACAAGCACTAATGCTCTCGTCATCTGCCTGCCCCTCACCAAACAAACCTAATCTAGTTTGTTGGCGTCACTTTTTCCCATTCAGCTGCACCGCCACCCCAGTAAACACGACACGGATAAGGCGCATTTGTACCGTAACAGTTATTCGCTCGAAAACTACTAAAGTCAAACTTATAACCTTTTTCTTCCATACAGCGGTGAAGAGGTTCAATCTTGCTGTTAGGTAGATCCGCTCCTCTTCTTAAATCTTTACTATATCCGCACTCATTCATGTCTTTTATGGTTGAATCTTTATCACTGCCTCGTTTATGCCAAGCATCCCAGAGCGGGTCTGGAACGACCTTATACATAGAACAACCCGCCAGACTGCAAATAAAAATAGTGATAATAATTCTGGAAAAATAAGTCATTTGATACCTCCATGTATCTTAGTTTTGAAAAAGAAAATGCTTGGCTGGATTGGACATACTCAAACATCACAGTAATACACCTCAGGATAACGCTTGCATTGTTCAGTATTGAGAATACGTTCACGCGACTGAGGTTGACACTCCGTAAGATAAGCATCGCGAATACAATACCCACTATCAAGCCGTCTTTTGATATCTCTTTTTGGAGCAGGTAGTTCACAAGCAGGAATAGGATCATTCTCACATGGTGAAAAATCACCAAGGAAAGTAAAGCCATCATCAAGCATGCAGCGTTTGATCAGTAGTAGCTTACCGTTATATTCATCAGGAGATAATGTCTTCATTAAGGCATAGTTTTTTGACAACCAGATATCACTGGAGCCACATTCTAAAAGTGCCTCATCACGTTCTTTACGTGTTAAATCACCTTTTTGCCAATTGCTGGTCTTTACAATACTTATTTTATTTTTGTATAAATCCAGTGATGGGATATTGTATTTTCTGACATAGTCCTCATCAATCTTTGGTTCTATAAGAACATATCCGCCCGATCCATTCTGGCATTCATTGCTTCCTTCTTTTCCACAATCTTGTTGCTGATATACTGAGCTACATGCAGTGACAAACATATAAAAGATCAATATAACGAGTTGTTTTTTTATCATTTATTTAACACTTCCTTGTTACTTGCTGGTATTAAGATAAATTTAGCTTTCCCATCGGGACTATCCTGCCAATATTTTTTACTAGCACCATTAGGCTTTCCCTCCCCATAACTATTATGCACAGTGACATCAAAAAAGAGCGATTTCAGTCCTTCAATAAAACTGGTACTACCATCAGGAGTAGTGCCCCCAGTAGCTTCATTACTACCAATGAAAGTACCTACAAAATCGTCTTTGTGAACTTGAGCAAAAACCTTACCGTTTCCACTAGAATTTTCACTCAATAAATCTGCCATCTGTTGATTATTGAATGCTGAGCCTACAGTATAAATATCTAGTTTTTTTAGGATTAAATTGTCATTGTAATTTTCATTGATAAAGCGCAGGGTATTACCTGTTGTCATTCCACCTCGACTATGCGCATCAATAATAAGTCCTGTCTTACCGTATTTAGCCATCACCTTAATATTTTCTTTAACAGCATTCGTGAGTCCAAAACCTTCGCTTTCAAGAAATTTCTGGTAACCGGCAACCATTAGCTCCGATAAGGCATTATTGGTTAATGGGAAATGAATCAAATAGTCTGATTGATGATTTTGCAGTGCCAGTTTTTTTGCCGCATCGACTGAATTAAACATGCCGTTATTAAAAATATGTACCTTATTATCTTTACCGGGTTTTAAATTTTGCTTTTCTTCATCCGTTAATTTTTTCCATATCGCTTCATTATTTTCATCTTTAATGACTTCACCATTTTCATCACGCATCACTTGATAAAACTCGATCTTGGTCAGAAACATTTTTCTGAATGCTTCATCGGTAAATACCGTCGCAGCTTCATAAACTAACTGTTTGGAAAGTTGCTCTGCTTCAGCCTTATCTTTGAGTAGGTCTATATCCGCTATATTCAG
>NZ_DIAC01000105.1:29674-30263 GCF_002414625.1 Methylophaga sp. UBA5088
GTCTATATCCGCTATATTCAGTTTTCGGTGCGTACTGTCCGTGTCTCTATTGATATCCGAGATCGTTTCTTCTGCTGTTTTGCCATATACAGCTAGTTGTTTGTCAGGATCGATTAATGTGATCTCTGCAGGCGCGATTGCACTTAATGTTGAACTGGCATCATCCACACTGGCTTCGCCTTTATTACTTAAATTCTGAGACGCCGTTTTTAACACGCCATATTTTCCAGAGAAGGCATCAGAGCCAACATTAAACCCTTGTTGACTCACTTCAGCACTCATCGCATTTTCTTTATCTGTCGTATGTAAGGTGGCGGTAATCATCTGATTTTTGTCCGCTGAAGCTTGACTATCAATAAGCGCAGCATCTAATTCAGTATGAGCACCTACATGAATATCAAACCCCTCTTGCCCAGCGAGAATGGCCGTTTGTTCATTCACGCTGAGATAGTCACTATTCGATTTTTGAGTATTGTGATGAAGGTTAAATGAAAACATGGACGTTCCTATACCAATACCGACACCCATCCCCGAATTGGATTCTTTACCTTTTAAATAATGACTGTCCTGTAAGCTGGATAGGGTGAGA
>NZ_DIAC01000105.1:30398-34669 GCF_002414625.1 Methylophaga sp. UBA5088
GAGATCATGGCCAGTGGTTAGGGATAACGCTTTTGCAGCTTCTATGTGGCTATTTTGATAAAACACACCCGGACTATCCGTTTTGCCTTTTCCTTTACTCATCGCCATATCAAGACTTAAGCCAGTATTCTGACCAATGCCCAAAGATAGACCAATGCTGGCGCTACTTGATGTCATTTTGGTGTTTTGCTGTTGTGTATTTTGACTGGCTAAAAGATGAATATCCTTAGCAGCATCAATGGTAATATCACCATCCGCCAAAATATCACTACCAGTGACTGCCACATCCTTATCTGTTGCCGTTAAACGCACATTTTGACCCGCCCGAATGGTGCTCGCTTGTGAAGTTTGTGATTGGGTCTGCGTCTGGGTTTTACTCTCTGACTTACCGATACTGATACTTATTTTTATCCCTGAGGTGGATAAGGCTTCATCGGATTTGCCTTCATTGATAAGATCTAGCGTGTTCTCCCCCATCTCAATGAGTTGCTTAGATTGAACATAGGCCGTAATGCCATTCAGGACGCGATTTTTCTTTTTGTCCTCTTCCACACTTCCCAAAGCATGATGATACGCTTGGGTGGCGACAGAAATAGCCGGCGCTTTTAGCGATAGTGACAAACCGCTTTGCGAAAACTCCGTTACCTGCTTTGTTTCGGTTTTATCATATAGGCTCGTGATATTGATATCTTTTGCCCTAACATCAACATTACTTTTCGCTGCAATCAAATCACTGTTTTTTTGATGAAAGGCTTCTCCGGCAACCATGGAAATATCACCATTTAAAGCCCCTATAGTTGATTTACTGTGAACCAGTTGCTTGATGTCATTTTCCGTATTCATTTCTCGGGTGCCAATACTGATGCCCGCACCACCTGTGCCTGAAAGACCTGATTTTTTCTCTTTTATATAGTGGGACTCAGTAAATGATTGCTTTGCAGCCGCGATATTAATATCTTTTGACGCATTAAATTGAATGCCTTCATCAGCCAGAACCTGACTACCCTTCACATTGATATTCGTTGCAGAGTTAACAGCAATATTTTTGGCTGTTAATGAAGATGCCACAGATGTTTGCTGGCTGAATATATCTCTTTGTTGTTTTTTTCGAGTACTAAAGCCACTCGAACGATTAGTATAGGTGGCAATATCTGATTGATAACGGGCTTCACCATTATCAATATTGACCTCTCTTGCCGTGAGTTCAAGCTTACCTTGTTGAGAATTAATATCTGCAGCTGTGATTTGCAGAGTATTTCCTGCCATCAAACTGACATCACCATTTGTACGAAGTGATGTGCCTCTATCTTTTTGCTCAGACATCTTATTAAAATCACGGCTATCAACTATGCTCAGATTTGTTTCTGACTCATTGACAGTGCCCAATGTTAAATTTTGTCCAGCAGATATCTGCGTCTGGCTCTGCTCTCCTGATAAATCGATATTCGCTGCATTAAGTGCAACATTACGCTGGGCATCAACGATTAATTGACCCGTTTCATCAGACACATAAAGATTGGCGTATCGCTTAATATTGTCTCGTTCGAAATGGCTGTTAGCTTGATCCTGCTTGCTGTGAGTCATTGAACTGCTGATATTGATATCGTTATCAGCAGCAAGTGAAAGTGAGTGATTGGCCGCTAAAGTGCCACCGTCCATCGTGATATCTGTCGCATTGATAGCAATAGACTGACTTTGAACATCTCCACCACGCTGTTGGTAACGCTCACTATCTAATGAAACGTTTTTTTGACCTCTGATACTGGCAGAGTTAAATATTTGGCTTTGTACATCAAAGGTCACCTCATTCCCCGCCAGCAGACCACTTTCTGGAGCCAAGTCACCTGCTTCAGGCTTGATATACACTTTCGGTACCAAGGCAGTGATTACCTCGCCATTATCCAGTGTCAGCTCTGTATTCACTAACCAAACAATGTCTGTCGTTAATTGGGCGATTTGTTCCGCTGTCATTGCCACACCCGGTGTTAACTGAAGTGTTTCTGCCACGCTCACACCTGCATTCATCAATGCCATAAACTGTGTCTGCTGGTCGTTATATTCACTCAGGTAGAGATGCCCGGTTAACTGGGCAACTTGTTCAGTGACTAAGCGCTGCTCGATATAACCATCACCTAGACGTTTCATTGTATTGGCAGGATCAAAGGCGAGTTGTTGCAACATATAATCTGAGCTCAACCAATCTCTGTAATCCAGAAACTGTGGATCAGTTTCAATATAAAACTGCGTCGGGTTGTCGACAAAGCTGAACATGGCATTATTAAAAACTGGAATCGTTATCGTTTGGATATTCGCCAGGCTTTTGATATCAGCATGACTATGCTCCAGTAGACTGACTCCTAAATTAAACTCGGTGTTTTTGGTGGCTGGACTGTAGGGGGCTATTCCACCAAAATCGAGCTCTTCATCATTTCCATCCCAATCCCTGAACTGACGTGTACCGTTATAACTGACTCTTTTTTGTCCTGGTGTAGCAGTATTCTGTAGTCTTCCTCCTGAGATATTCAGCTTTTGACCTGCCACAATTTGGCTATCGCTATTGAGTACATCGCCTTTTAGCTCAATATTACCTGCCGCAATAATTTTGGCGGGTGCAGAACTGATGATATGTGTGCTTTGTGTTTTAGCCGTGTAGTCGTAATAGGTATAGTCTTCGAAGTAGCGAATGATATTGCCGTTCTCATCGGTAAAAGGCTGGCCTTCTACATTATGGTTATGAATCAATGGAAAACGACTCACATCATATTTATGTGCCCAACCCTCAGGCTGCACTTCAATGATTCGCTCAATACTGTCTGTCATCCACTCAGTACTGATCCCGACATTAAGATTTTTTAGCTCATCAGCATTTATCGCTATATCCCCTGAAGCCTCGATCCGCCCACCTGAATTAATCACCTGTTGAGCTGATGTCAATGCATCACCGATAGAGACGCCAGCAATCTGTATATTGCCCTGACTGACTATTTCCGCATTCTCATTATTGAAGAGAGTTTCGGTCGATATCGACACATTGTTTCTGGCAGCCAAGATGGCATTATTATTGATTGTTATTGTATTGAGCGTGGCGTTATCAGCATAAATACGTGCGTCTGGCTGATTGTTTACTGTCTCAGACTCTATAAGCAATTGACCAACATTGATTAGACCTTCATTGTCTATCATCGAATCAGCCACTATCTGTAAATTGTCTGAGATAATTTCGCCAGAATCGGTATTTTGAAGTTCAGCCGTTGCGATAGAACCAGCACCTTCAGCTCTCATCGCACCAGAATTTATTAGGCGCCCATCTGTTGTCAGCGTTAAACGTTGCTCAGCGATTATCTCTCCAGACTGTTTAACACCAACGCCGTCTTCTGTGCCGATTAAACGGATTTTGCCTGCATACATACCGCCGAGCTCACTGACATCAACACTAAAGTTAGGCTGGTCATCATCAGTATCCAGTTTAGTTATGATGTCGTTAGTGGTACTAACCCGGTTTTTTCCTGTGGTGACAGTGAGATTGTTTGCCCAGATATCGGCATTGACTGACACGGCTCTGGCCATCAGGTCAGTATAGGCTGTACCACTGTCATCTAGTCCAGCGCCATGAATACTGATTTTGCCTTCTTCCACTAGAAAACCATTCAATTGGCCATTATTCATCAAAGCTCGGCCAGTTGTTAACGTGCTTCTGTCTGCATTAATAAAACCACAACCATCGCAGCTGATACCAGCAGGATTAGCAATAACAAGCTGTGCTTTGCTTCCAGCAATTTCCGTTGGTCCATTCAGATAACTGGGATGTTGTGAATTCACTTCATTCAGAATAATTCGGGCTGTGCCACCTGCAAGCAGACTGTTGCCCTGTACCCAGCCAGCCAGTTGCGTCTGTACGTTACTGGCGCTGTTATTAAGAATGACGCCTTTTTTGCTAACATCAAACTGGCTGTATTTATTTCTTGATACCCCTGCTGAACTGGGCGTCTGAATATTAACTTGTGGCAAACCATTTGCTGTTTGCGTAATGATGGCCTGTTGATTTGCCGGCGCAGATGGATCGACAGTAATCCCAGCCGCCATAGCACCAGCACCATAAAGTGATGAACTAAAAAGAGCAGCTGAAATCAGTACGCTTAAATAGTTTTTATTGAAACGATCTTCCATGATCATATCTCCCTGAATCCGTTCAGTATTGATAGGTCAGATTAAATCCAAGATGTCGCCCGTCCTCAAAACCATCTGGTTTTGAAAAAGATTTTCCTGCAAAC
>NZ_DIAC01000105.1:34776-39551 GCF_002414625.1 Methylophaga sp. UBA5088
TGCAAACACATCATAAAAAAGGCCCTTCCATTGACCTCTGAATCCGACCACGCCGCCCACCAACGTTTGTCCTAATAAAAATTTTGCTGATGAACCGCTGACATGTCCCACATCTGCCCCTAAATACAACTGTTGCTGACGCTCTATGGGAAAAGTGATGGTGTTACGACTAAGCCAGCCACGTTCAGCAGATAAGGATTGCTCACCATCAAATCCTCTGACGGTGTATCGCCCTGCAATTGAGAACCTGTCCTGCGGCACCAATGGCGTTTTATTCCATTGAGCCTGCCACTCTGACTGCAACTGTATTTGATAATCTGTTAATTGCAGTGGCAGAAACCAATTGAAATAGGCTTTAATAATTTTGGGTCTGGAAGTACCTTCACCAAAGGCTTCCTCTGGTGCAGCAATAGCGTGAAAAGCACCTGTTCCTCGCTGATATGAAATACCTGCATCCATGGTGGATGTACCGATATAGCGACGGTAATCCACACCGGCAATCCAGCCAGCGCTTTTCCGGCGTTGAACCTCAATTTCAGTATCATCAATAAAGTTATTTGAACGTCGATGATAGCCGGTCAATGAAGCGGTTAATTTCGACAACTGATCACGATATAACACTCGGCTTAGAGCAAGCTGCTGCCTCTCGCTCTCTCCTTTGTAGACATAGGTCTGGTTGAGTCCAGCAATGCGTTGATCATATTCATATTCACTATTTGTAAATGCCACTAACCAGTAACCAAAAGGAAAAGAAACATGAGCAGTCTCACCCTGACTGCCGCCGACGTTCCCCTTGCCACCAAAGTCTTTATTTTTACTAAGATAGATAAGGTCATTGATTCCCAGCACATTATCCAAAGATAAGGTGGCGGAACCCTGAAAACGCCCTGTTGATTCATAACCACTATCATCAAATGACAGTGTCATCCTGAATGGCTTTGCCTGCTTGTGTTCAAATATCAGCTGACTATCACCAGGCTGACTGTTTTCCGTATCATCCGGTTTGATATCGATATTCGTATCCACAGTAGGAATACGCTTCATATTTTCCATTGCTTGCTCGAGATCTCTCACATTGAGCAAGTCGCCTTCACTACTCGGTAAAGCTGACCATAGTGTTAACCTGGACACCAAATTATCAGGATCGACATTACTAATACGTCCAGGAATAAGGCTATATACCAACTCGCCAGAGTTAAGATCCTGAGGCTCTATCAATATACGTGTCGTGATAAATCCTTTTTTTATGACACTGTTTTGTAGCTCTGCTCGGATTCGGTTAATTGCCTGAATTCCCAAGCATCGCCCCATGATCTCTGGATGTTGATGCAAGACATCTTGAATAGCGAACTGAAATCTCGATGACTCATCACCTGTTAATGAAATCTCTTCAATGATAAAACAGGGGTCTTCATCTAAAGGTATATCGCCCGGACTGTCCACATTATCACGCTCAAGTCTGATGTCGGGTTTCCGTTCCTGATGCTGGCGTAGCGCTTCTAATTGTTTTTCTTGCCGCTGCTCTTTAGCTGCATCAATATCAGGTAATGTTTGTGAGAAAACAGGCAGACTCAAGGAAGACAGGATCAATGAAAAGCAGCATATAGCTATATGCCACAAGCATGTAATTGTCTTCATCGCGCCTAAACGCGATAAATATCAAATTGGAATTTACAAGGAAATTGATTCATTCTGACTGTCCTCCATGACGGTTTAGAAATATTTTTTCGCGCGCATCCATGCACAACATGATCAATCTAATCAAATCAAAAAATGATTTCTACTGCATAAGAGGACAAATATTGCAGTTTTGTGACACCACTCACAAGGATGGTGATATCAAGTAGTATTTTGAGTCAGATCGAAATAGCTTACTTTCCGACATTCGGCCACAGTTTTGTAAGGCTACTTTTAAACGTTTATAACCTGCGCCCAAATATTCCTGAACGGTAGCGTGTAAACTTGGTTGTCTTGTTAGGCTACATGCACATCTATTGGCTGCACATTATCTAAGTTGATATTTTGCTTAGCTTGCCAGAGTTCATAGTTGTCTTGCATGCTAAGCCAACTTTCAGGGCTTCGCCCCAGTACTTTGGATAGACGTAAGGCCATTTCGGGCGTTACAGCACTTTTGCCTTTAACAATCCGGTTGAGTGTTGAAGCCGCGACACCAAGATGTGTTGCAAGTGTTCTGCAACTAATCCCATGTGGTTCCATGTAGATGGATTCAATAAATTCACCTGGGTGTGGTGGGTTATGCATAATCATTAGTGATAATCCTCATAATTTAAGATGTAAGCATTACCATCTTTGAATTCGAAAGTTA
Organism: Methylophaga sp. UBA5088; assembly: GCF_002414625.1. Lineage (NCBI taxonomy): Bacteria > Pseudomonadati > Pseudomonadota > Gammaproteobacteria > Thiotrichales > Piscirickettsiaceae > Methylophaga > Methylophaga sp. UBA5088. The sequence goes on from NZ_DIAC01000105.1 coordinate 37,103, forward strand.
CTCTCCAGTTACCGTTAACTGATATAGACCAGATATTGGCTCTTTCTCCTTTTAAAGGATGAAGAAAAAAACCTGGTAGATTAACGTCATCTATTTCTTGTGCGGTATGAATAGCAACTAACTGCATACGAAGTTTCTTTGCGTGTATTGCTTGTATGCCTGATGTCTTGCCTTTCTCGAAAAAGAGTTTCAGACCTTTATGTTTAAATGACTTAATCATGAAGCAATTGTAGCGCGTTGCGCAACAAGGTACAACTAACGCGCCTACCGTTGCAAACTCCGGCTGAGCAACACAAAATCCCCGCAGTATTTACAATTAGTTTACTTTGCGACATTCGGCCACGATTGGGTCAGGTTAATCTTAATAGTCTTAATCTGGTCCAAATATCCTAGGTTATCAAGATCGGGGTCTATAAGCGTTATCGCAGTTCGAGATCCATTAAAGTCCCATCACCTGGTTTGGTTGTGACTCCAGCCCGTACTCCAGATGCATTATTAACAGCTTTAAATTTGAATACCTTGATAAAAGCGCCGACCACTAGCCCTACCTCTAACTGACCAAGAAATTGCCCCGGGCATACACGAGCTCCTAAACCAAATCCAAAATGTGTTAAATTTTTACGCGTTATGCCTCGACGCGTCAGCTCATCCCAGCGTAAAGGTGAAAAAACGTCTGCCGGATATCCAGAAACCTCTTTGCCCCAAAAAGCTTCGTTGCGGTTTGCATTCCAAATATCCAGTCGGATGGTGGTATTTTTGGGAATCATGATTTTTCTTGTATCGTCTAATTTAAGCCAAGTATCGGCCGTGGCTTTCCGGGGAAAAAAATAAAGTGAGGGGGTTAAACGTAAGGTTTCATTCAAACACTGATTAAGCAATTTTGCTTCGGTTAAGCTTTCAGGATCGTAAACATCAATGTCTTTTACTTCGTTATATATCTTCTCTTGCAACTCAGGTTGTCGTGACAAATGAGATAACGTCCAAGTCGCAAACGATGAAGTCGCTTCTAAAGCCCCGGCTAGAAATACTCTGATATTGCTCCGCAATGCCTCTTCATCTTCAACTTTATCAATGAAGTTTTTCCAATGTCCTGACTTTTCGCCTCTGCCAGAAAGTGCAATGTCAGTTAAGTCCTCAAGGGCTTCCCTCCAACGCTTTACATCAGCTCCTTTTCCCGTAATAAATTGATGAATAGCCGAAAGGTTAGGTGCCACGGTATTAGTAATCATGTAATCAATTAACGAAAGTAACGCAGGGACATACCGTTCCCGTAACTCCTTATAGTCAACCGAACCACCAAAGAAATTATTCACTAACATTTCCAACATGATAGGTTGAATTTCCTGTTCAATTCCGACGCGAGAAATGTTTTTCTTACTCATCTTCTGCGCATCACGTAAAACGATTAATCGTTTCTCTATCGTTTTACGAAACGTTTTCTCAAACTCATGAAACTCTTCAGGTTGGAACAGAGAGCCTTTTCCAAAAGGCCCCGCTGACATCTGTTTTTGTTTTCGCCATACTTTGCCGTTTGCATATAGGAGAGAATTGACTCCGGTGACACGGGCAATTCCAGTCATGGGTGTCGTATCACGATCAAATTGTCCGGGCTTATCGCCTGTAGCAAGAAGAACAGCTCTAATGACGGCTGGATCACGCGTAATGAAAACCAGTGGCATACCCATCACATATAAATAGCGGTTATCACGCTCAAACAAATCAGGTGATTTAGCATTTGTATAAAAAGCATCGAAGAGTGCCAAAGGCGTTTTGTAGTTCAAAAGATGAGGAAAAGGGAGACATGGCCGCCCTCTTTCAAATAGATATACACGTGACGGTAAAACATCACCCTTAAATGGATTAATATCCATGATTTGCTGTCAGATATTTTTAAATAAACGCATTTAATTACCTTGATGAAAAATGCAATGGGGGTCTACTTCGAATTACAGTGTTAATGAGGAAATTCAAGAACCAATACGGTCAGAATGTTTGATTTTTATAGGATGAATTTTTACTTCAAACCGCTTGGAGAAGTCTTTGAACTTAAATAAATAGACTGAGTCATCTTCATCAGAAAAGAAAACAGCTTGATGAAAATTGTCACGTTGAATGAGATATTGTGGACAATCTTTTTTGAATAGTCTTGGTAATCTGGTCATGAGCAATCCTTGCTTAAATGACGATGAAAATTAATTTAATCTATATGTATAAAATCAAACGATATGATTCTATTGATTCCTTATCTACGTTGATTCTAATGGATTAAGACTTTTGCTTTAAACTCTCTCTTAGCATACACAACACACTTAATTCTTCTTCCGACAAATTTTGATTATCTTTTATTAAGTGTTTCACTTGTAGTGGTTTACTGATCCCGGACACCATTTTAGGAGGTACTATGACCTCCACAGAGGTGTTCAATGACAAAACAAAGAAGAAGTTTTAC
>NZ_DIAC01000107.1:0-207 GCF_002414625.1 Methylophaga sp. UBA5088
TAATCATTTTATGCACTAAAGCCTTTAACCCACGACCGCTGAGGTTAATAAGTGCTAATTTCGTGTTTTTTTCGTTCTCATATTGTGCTATCAAACGATTCGTTATTTCTAACGTTTCATCAGTTTGTTGCTTTAGCTTTAGCTCCAACTGTTTGCTGTGCTCAACCCAGTTCTGATTATCAGATTGTAAATCGACAATTGTGTGCT
>NZ_DIAC01000107.1:352-2220 GCF_002414625.1 Methylophaga sp. UBA5088
ATTGTAAATCGATAATCGTGCGCTCTATATCTTGTAAACTTTGCTCACAGCTTAATAGCTGATCCTGCTTTGTTTCCAATACAGCGTCGACAAACCGTCTTACTGGAAGAATATATCGACGCATAAAAAACCAAACTGTAGCGACGATGGTTAGAAAAAAAATCACGAGTCCAGCATATCCGCCAAGCAAGATTGGATGAAAAGGCTTTTGCAATAGACGTTTATCAACCTCTAAATAAATACTCTCCACATTTTCATGCGCTCCATCAATTGGCTGAAGCGTATGGAGAACCTCTGAATCTGAATAATGATTTGTCTTAGTGAACGTTTGCCGCCATTGATTGGCATACTTATGCGTGACCTCTTGATTCGGTTTTTTATAATAAAAAAGCGTCTCCGCATTTTTACCAAAGACCACGGCCTGCTTAATATAAGGCACCGCATCTAACCAGGACAGTGCTTCCTTCTGTTCAGTAATATCATCAATACTGATATTTTTAGACTGTATTGATATCTGTTTTATGAGCGGCTCAAGCTGGTTCTGAGTGACTTTATCCACTAATAGGTTGAATACGGCCACAAAAATTATAGTGGAAACGGTGAGAAATACCACACTTCCCACCCATACAGATCGTGAAATACTCGTTTTTGATAGCGTCATGACTCACGCAACATGTGAGTGATTAACCAATAACACCGTCGCTGAAGGATTGAAAGAGGAGAGCCCATCAACAATTACAAGCTTGCAGCCCAAAAAAGTCATATTGCCTTTCCTCCTCTTATATTGCTCATTGATGCCATTTTTTATGTCATGCTTAGTCAGCGACTAAAATAAGGCCACTCTTATTGTTGTCGTCCCCATTTCATTTATATTTAATTTTTACAAATAAAAATTATTACTAGGGTGCAGGATTAGGAATACGTTGATGAATATTCGTTATTTCCGACAGTAATTCTTCTGACAATATCAGCTGCTCACTGGCGATATTATTTTTGAGCTGGGACATGTTAGTGGCGCCAATGATATTAGCTGTTAGGAATGGCCGTGAATTAACAAAAGCCAATGCCATCTGGGCCGGGTCAAGCTGAAAACGCTGAGCAAGCTCCACATAGGCACGTGTTGCCTCAACCGCCTGAGGGTTACTATAGCGACTATAATTCGGCCAGAGAGTTAATCGAGCATCAGTAGGTTGTGCATTAAGGTATTTTCCTGTCAGTACACCAAACCCCAACGGAGAATAGGCAAGCAGACCAACATTCTCCCGATGACTAATCTCTGCACACCCGACTTCATAGGTTCTGTTCAATAAACTATAAGGGTTTTGCACACTCACAACTAATGGCAGATTCATCGATTTAGCCACAGTGATAAATTGCATTATTCCCCATGGTGTTTCATTAGATAAACCAATATGGCGAATTTTTCCTGCCTGAACTTGTTTCTCCAATGCTTGTAAAGTCTCAATGATCGGTGTCAAACCTTGCTCATTCTCAGGCTGTTCGTATCCTAATCGACCGAAGTAGTTTGTATTACGCTCCGGCCAGTGTAATTGGTATAAATCAATATAGTCCGTTTTTAAACGTTTAAGACTGTTATTCAATGCTGTTTCTATGGTTTTCTCATCAAAGCGGGTTTGACCACCTCTGATATGAGAAACCCAATCACCGCCTGGTCCTGCGATTTTGCTCGCTAAGACAATGTCGTCTCTACGAGCTCTTTTTTGTAGCCACTGACCAATTATTGTTTCGGTTGCACCGTAAGTCTCAGCGCAGGGAGGGATGGCATAGAGCTCAGCAGTATCAATAAAGTTAACCCCTTCACCAAGAGCGTAGTCTAATTGCTGATGTCCCTCAGCTTGGGTGTTTTG
>NZ_DIAC01000107.1:2329-4497 GCF_002414625.1 Methylophaga sp. UBA5088
CCTCAGCTTGGGTGTTTTGCTCGCCAAAAGTCATCGTACCCAGACAAATTCGGCTGACTTTTAAATCTGTATTCCCAAGATAGCGATAGTGCATATAAATAATTACCTTTTAAAAATTCAAACCACAAATTCATCATACATTAGTCATGTTATATGCAGAGATAAGCATAAAAAAAGGGTGGTTACTAGAACCACCCTACTCCAAAAAAAGGAGATTTACGCAGATAGGATTACTGACGTACAGGTCAGTGAACGTCAGTACGATTATTGACTATACAAACGAAAGAAATATTCATTGGAATTAACGAATGAAAATCGATTAGTTATCTACTAAGCAAGAAAAAAGGCGGTAATGTAGACATCACCGCCTTCTCAAAACAAGGAGTAGAAATTACACCCATGACGATAGTCTCAGGTAAAACTATGACACGATAAAAAAATAATGGTTGCAGTGGGAATGTAAAGTTTTGAAAAAAATAAGCCAGCTTATCGGGAGTAAGCTGGCTAAGGGTGGTGAACTGCTAACAAGGATAGTTCGAGATTGATATTATCACCTGACTGCGAAATTTCTGTGAAAATCACTCTGTACCCAATCACCTCAATCATCATGACCAGATTATCGGTGCAGCATTTGCATCAAATGCCTTACAACGAGGTAAAGAACAGCAATGATGACTCTTAAACCTGCAGTTTATCGCTATATAGCATGTTTCTTCACTACCCTCACATAGATTAAGCATGTTTTTGGTGCACGACATTCCACAATAAGGTGCAGAAATACACAGGAGAACATATGCAATCCTTTGCATTATTAAAACCAATCCAATCTATTTTATGGAGTGTTGCCCTTTTATTGTTAGGCAATGGGCTGATTAGTACCCTACTTACATTGAGAGGTACAGATGAAGGTTTTTCTAGCGCGACAATGGGCTTCATTATGTCGAGCTATTTTATTGGCTTTATTTGTGGCACCTGGGTGAGCGGTAGACTCATACGCCGAATGGGACATATCCGGACATTTGCATTTTGTGCATCAATATGTGCGTCCTCGACTTTAATACACATTATTTTTATTGATGCATGGGTCTGGATTATCTTGCGATTTTTCTATGGGCTTGCCTATATCACCCTGATGACGGTCATTGAGAGCTGGCTCAACAGTCAAGCCGCCAGTCATGAGCGAGGCCGTGTATTTGCTTTTTATATGGTAGTTAACTTAGGTGCACTCACTATCGCGCAACAAATGTTACATATCGCGAAACCAGATAATTTCTTATTATTTGCTATCGTTTCTATTCTCATAAGCTGGGCGATACTCCCTTTAACATTAACACGACGAAATCAACCCACTATCAATTCAGAAAAACCTAAAAGCAGTTTAAAAAATTTATTAAAAATTGCGCCACTCTCTGTTGCCGGTTCAACCTTATCGGGTTTAGCGATGGGCGCATTCTGGGCAATGACGCCAATCTATGCGACACAACTTGGCTATGACATCAGTGGTATTGCTCTCATCATGAGTTTAACCATTTTAGGTGGTGCCGCTTTGCAGATTCCTATTGGTCGTTATTCAGATAAGCATGACAGACCAAAAGTGATTACATGGGTAGTGACATTAGCCGGTCTCGTCGCTTTATCCATGGCAATCATTCCCTCTCAGACGGTGTTACTTGTTGTCTTTTTTATCTGGGGTGGTCTGTCTTTCTCTATCTATCCACTGTCAGTGGCTCAACTTATCGACCAACTGCATCCTGACGAAATTGTTTCAGGCTCATCGGATATGTTGGTTCTTCATGGCCTAGGATGTGCCTTTGCACCTGTCGCAGCAGGCTCATTGATGACACTGATTGGGGCACAAGGTCTGCCACTTTACATTGGCGCAGTTTTATTAATATTGGCAGCTTATACAGTTTACCGTCGTCGCCGTGTAGTTGATCTTGTCAGTGGAAATAATGCTCACTTCGAACCGATGGTCCAAACCAGCTCCCAAGTACTCAGCATGATGTTTGATCAACCACAAAGAGACTTATTTGATGATCCAAGCTTTTATGGAGAAGAAGAACGAGAACGGATTATCAATGCTTTAAGACAAAGCGGCTCGTAATTGTGAGTTTATATATTGATGATATTAACAAGAGAAATTGGTCGGGACAGAAGGATTTGAACCT
>NZ_DIAC01000107.1:4635-10166 GCF_002414625.1 Methylophaga sp. UBA5088
CATTTAGTATCTAGATACTTCATTTACTGAAGCGGTTTTAAGTCATTTTTTTATGTTTCAAGCCGAGAATTTAAGCCTGTTTAGATGTGATTGGCTGATTCACGATGTTTTTCAAAATTCAAAAAAATTTCAAAAAGCTCGCGGGTGAGGAGGAGTGTTTTTTGGGCTGGCTATCTTTAGTTATTATTGTGGTGGTTTATTCGCAATAACCTACTACTAAAAAGCCGTGAGGATGACTACAGAAAACTTCTTACGAGATTGACCAGGCTTATCACCAGAATCACCGAGCTAATAGTTACACCAATACAAAAACGTTTCTTCGCAACCTTACTATCTATCTGAGACGTTACTTCTTTATAGACGATATCCCATTGTATTTGCATAAATGATTTCGTATTTGGATCTGGTCTATTAGTAAGCAATGAATTCTTTATTGACTGAAGCTCACGAACTGACATCGTCTCGATGGCATGGCTTTTCACCTGCTCTTCTACCTTACGAAAATCATTCACATTAAATCCCATAAATTGATTCCCTAAACAGATTTCATACAATCGCTAAATTAATCAGTCTTTTAAATATATACAAGAAAAAAGGCCGACTAAAAAGCCGGCCCGTGCTGAGTGATGATTTATTCAGGTATCGAACGCTTATCAATGATTGTTTGAATGCCATCGGCCAGAGACTTTAGCAACTGATATGCCTGTTCACTGGTGATGGTTTCTTCATCCATCGATGCTGCAATTCCATGAGCGGCCCCACGTAACGCGATGACCTTCTCTTCCATTTCTCTTATTAATTGTTTCATACCACATCCTTAATAAATCAGAAGTGCATGCTGCTTGTATTGACTGCTGCAGGTAGTTGTCTGCCTACCAGGTTGCAACAATCACGCAGTTCTGCCACTAATACATCGCGGATATGCTCCGACCGGTTGCTTAATAGCTGCATTGTCAGGTCGGTGATGGTTTTGGAATATTCCAGTCTTAACGCTGGATTGAGTTCACCGAAAAAATCATGTTTTCTAAGTGTGGTTAGTACGTCCTGCACTATCCACTCAGCCAATGATACCGCCTGCTCAGACTGATAATGGAATATCAGTTTGAACACGGCCGGTTCGGTAATGAAGATAAAGTCGCTACCAGGTAACACCATTCGCCAGTCACCTGGTATTAACCGAACGGCATCCTCGAACATGACTTTATCCATACCGAGCACCTTGGCGATATCCTCAGCATGAAATAACACACCGCCCTGCTCGGTTACGGCCACACGCACATCATGGCCTTTGAAGGTGAATGGATTAGCTAATGTTTTTAGATTACTCATGACCATGCACCTCATCACCGATTAATAAGGTTTTGAATACGGGGAAAAGTGGCTTGCCTTGGATATCAAACCCACGATGATAAAACGCGACCTTTTGGCCAATGGCCCCTTGGGCTAGTGCCGATTGTTTTTGAATATGGCTGATGCCATAACAAGTGAAATGCACACCGGATGATAGCTTGATGACCAGCGGTGCTTCTGGACTGTCACACCAGCCCCAAACCGTGCCGGTGCTGACCTGGTAATTAGGCTCTGAATTATAGAATGAATCATTTTGAGAAATAGCCTGAACGAAACTCAGGCGGGAATAGTGCTGTTTCATAGCGAGATCTTCCTTAACTAAATTGAAAGACCATCACCGTTACTGCGAAATAAGGGCGATGGGCATACGCTGGGTTCGCAGACCGGTGGAAGACTCGCGTACAAGACCGGCGAGCACAAGGCTCCCCAACGTACACCCACCATAGAAATGATAGGCACAAAAAAAGCGCTACCGCGCTTTCACACGAATCTTACCATACAAGGCTGCGAAACCCTGACACTGGATTTTGCCAGTGCATAATCAAGATAGTATTTCCTGTTATCCCTGTCAACAGTGTTAACAAATGATGTGGCGTGCAATAATCAAATTATATAACAGTGGATGTAATGAGAGTGCCAAACAGATGGTGAAGAGAATTTTTGAAGGAATAATAATTACTGTTTTTGGTGGGCTATTTTTAGCTTTAATTGAATATTTTTCTGAATATACCCCACTTTCCTCCATTTGGAGGACTATCACTTTTGCATTTTATAAGACGTGGCAGTGTTTCACTGATTCTTATGCTGTCCCAGGATATATGTGGGTAGTGATAATAGCCCTTGTTACTTATGCTCTATCTCACTTAATAAGAAATTTCATTCCATATAAAAAACTAACTCGTAAAAATTACACGAAAGATACTATTAAGGGTGTTGTGTGGCGATGGAGTTGGTATTTTAAAGAGCCAATAAAACTTATCCCTTACTGTAAAACATGTGATCTTGAACTTGAGCGTTATACCTTCACAGAAAATCCTTCTAGATTTTCGCAATACACTGATAGCGTTGGGCTGGAATGCACTAGTTGTGACTTTTCGATAGAGTTTCCTGGACACGATAATGTCAGGTATCCAGCTGAATTAGCCAAAAAAGAAATTGAGCGTCGTGCCAGAGAAAAGTTTGGAGAGTAATAATGGGTTTTAATAAAGTTCTCACCTATACGATTATTGCTTGTGTTCTTCTTATCATATGTATCGTAGGCGTTTATGTTTTTAATTTCTGGGATAGAGATATCGGTGGACCAGGAGATTTTGCTGACTTTGCAACTTACGTTGGCAACCTTGTTATGCCCATCCTCACTATCGCTTCTGTCATTGCCCTTTTGTCGACCTTAAAACTTCAACGAGACCAACTCAATGAACAACGTGAACAGATAGAAAGACAAAGGAAAGCTGATTTATTCGAATCATACGTAAAGCGATTCGAGATGCAATATGACAGATTCAAAGAGCTTATAAAAATGAACTTTCCTTCAGTTCATGGAGACGATTACAAATATCATTTTAATTTAGCTGAATACAAGCTGCTGAACCATGATGGTATGAAGCATAGGCGTGCCAAAGAAATTATCGAGTCACTACCTCAGTTACGTGAAGTCTATAAAAATGCAACTCAATCAAAAAATACACTTCATGAAGCCACTCATAGAGTTAACGTATATCTTGATGAAATAACGATGGAAGTAAATGGTCTACACAATTGTTTAGTAGCCTCATACAAATTTACTGACAGTAATGACACCATGATATGTCTAGATATGCATAAAAGAGTTATAGCAATTTTCTTTGATCTCGAACAATGGAATATTATTACCAAAGCTGACCGTCAGAAACTTGTCGATCATATCTCTCCTCCCGCCCACCTAAAAGAATTTGAATTTGAATCACTATTGATTTATTAGTTCAGACAAGCGCTCACAACCTGGACGACATAATCAAATTAGAAAAATGTACTTTTGAGAGACAAGCCATGATCGATGACTGGATAAGATATGAAGACATTGAAGAAAAGCGAACAGGATACTATGTCAAATACTTACCTGTTTTTACTGGACAAGACTCAGCTGTACTCGATATTTATTTATACGATGATTCATTAATCAATGATGCAAAAAAAATTTGTGAAGAAGAGCTCAAGATTTGGGTACATCGATATCCAACTCCACTACAAGTACTTTTAATAAATCAAACAGATATTAAGTTTGATATTAATGAACTAGCCGGTGGTGAGTTTCTTTTAGGTTACCCGACTGAAAATGGAATCTACATGTGTTGGGGAGATTACCCTCCAGATAAAATACCTAAAATTGACTTAACAAAAGAAAGCTTGTCAAAGATTTATGCTGGATTCAAATTTAGGACATCTGAAGAAGCATTGAGTGACCTAAAAAAACAAGGTCGTTCTAACCGTATATTTCTAATTGTTCTTACCATCTGGTTCTGTTTAATTCCTGGACTAATTGCGTTTTATGGTTGGGCAAACCCTGTAGTGTCATTCATTGCACTTATTTATAGCCTATATATTGCAACCTCAAAAGCCTTAAAGCTATGGGGAATAAAACAAAAATCTGAAAGAGAAAAAGAAAAAGATCGAGAAGAATTAGAAAAGGCACATCATCACTATCACTGCAAGCTTAACCCTGAAAGATCGGATAGACTCAAGCTTGAAAATTTAAAAAAAGAAATAAAAAACCGTGAGCAAAAGAAAATAGAAGAAATGAGGCCAGATTAGTAAATAAATCTGGCAAGCACTCACAACCTGGACGACATAATCAAATTAGAAAAATGTACTTTTGAGAGTACTTGCCGTGCATGAGTTTATAAGCCCTTCACCATCACCACAACCTGTCTCATTGAGCAATCGCAATGATGGACAGAAAAAAGCCTGTCTCCATCCAATCCACATATTAGATATTGTTATCGATGTTAACAGTGTTAACACGCGTTAACTTTATGCAATAATCTTATTTTGAATGTATCAAGTCTTCTAAATTTAGGAATGAAGAAACAAAATGGACTTTGATGCAGGAATTTCAACATATCTGCAATAATAAGGAGACGTGATGGCTGTTCTTACGATGACAGTTGATCATCAGATCTACTATTCCAACGAAAAACGCATCCCTATAAAAAATGTCATCAAGGGGCTACTCGCTGCTGAAACTTTAATTGATGAGTTAAAACCATCGATAAAAAAGATATTTGATGATGTCGACATCAAAGAAATCAATATATATCTGGATAAGTTAGAGTCAGGCTCTTTATCAGAAAATTTCATTATAGATCTGGTGTTTGGTGGCGAAGAAGAATACAAGAAATTTCGTGAAAAACTATGTAAAATTCGTAACGCAGTCTTTAGCAATAGCACGGATGACGAGGATAAAAAGACAATGCGCCAAGTGCTTGGATTACTATTAGCCGCTGGTATTGCTAGTGGCGCGACTTGGGCTATTCTTTCAGATAATGACCCTGTCCCGCAATCAATTAAAAACTATACAACCAACATCAATAATAGTGTCATCGGTGTTGGTGATGGTGCCTTAACGGGTCAACAAATCGTTGATATCGTATCTGCTACTGTTGATAAGAAAAAAATCGCAAAGGCTGCTGTAGATTTTGTTAAGCCTGCAAAAGATGACAGTAAGGCAAGTATTAGTCTGGATGATAATGATCAACTGACGCTGAAGCCTGAATTTGTAAAGGCAACACCTAGCAGTTACACACCTCCTCAACCCGAAGAGAAAATAGAAACCTACACAAATGTCGATGTGTATATTGCTGCAAGTGATGCACGCAAACGACGCCAAGGTTGGGCTGGTGTAGCAAAAGGTATTGTGGATACTGCAACTAAAATTACACTGACTGAAGACATAGATCCTAATAAGCTTCACGGCAATGTAAACATTAAAGCTGATATATCAATAATCAAGAAATACGACCCGACCCAAAAAGACTACGTAATTAAAGAAATTTTAATTAAAGACTGGACCTAATGAGTTGGTGAGACAAAAGGAATTGTCTTACTATATCCAACAACTCCCCAGCTGCATCTTGATTAATGGCACGATAACAAACAGATACAACATATTTATCAGTAGTTTCATGATAAGTAATTTTGAAATA
>NZ_DIAC01000107.1:10267-15250 GCF_002414625.1 Methylophaga sp. UBA5088
GATAAGTAATTTTGAAATACTCCCAACATAAACTTCTTACTATTACTTCAGATATTTGAGGATATTCAATTCGAGTCCATTCGTTAAATCTTGTATCGATAGCGGATATGAATTTTTCATCCTGAGCTAATCTGTCATCTTTAAACGTAAACTCAACATAGCCCACAAATACTTCAGGCGAATCCTGACCAGCCTCACACCCTAAAGTAAGATATGGGGAGTCAGCTTTATTCAATTCAGATATAAAACCGAGCAGTGCCGGGAAGTTCTTTGCTTCTGTTATTTCGCTAATTGAGTCTGGGTTGTTGATAAGGTCTAGTCCTCCATTATTTGTCCTGCCATTTTGATAATCTTTCCTGTACGGAAAGTGTTTGTAATGATCATCAAATTTCGAATATTCCATATCAACCTCAACGTATATTACGTGACTCTTTTTTTGTATTTCTCATTGTGAAATATATGCAATGCTTAGAGTATTGTCTGAATTAAAAATAACTAATACGCCATTAACTAATCAACTAAAGTACAGATACACTTATTTCGGCTTTTTGGCCCTATTTCACCATGTTTAAGCATGGTGATTTCTGATAAATAACTAGGCAACTAAATAGTGATGATGTTCTATATATCAAACATAGAAAAACTATTGCACATATACGGGATATCCGTACAATATCCACTATGAGAACAGTGATTGAAACACCGACATTTTGTAAGCATGCCGATAAGATATGGGATGAATCTGAACGACTAGATTTCATCAGCTACATTGCTCAAAACCCTGAAGCTGGAGATGTTATACCTGAAGCAGAGGGTGCCAGAAAGGTTCGTTGGGCGATAAAAGGCAGTGGAAAACGTGGCGGTGCAAGAATCATCTATTTTAATGAAGATGCTGAGGGCACAATTTATTTAATCATGATTTATAAAAAATCAGATACTGAAAATATTACTAGCTCAGATATCAAAAAACTAAGTTAACCATTAATTGTCATAGCACATCCTAGGGAGGGAAACTATGAATATTGAAAAGATTGCTTCAGCAATTGAAGCAGATGCTGGTATTGAATTACCAGGATTAAAACATAGCCTTGCTGAAATGAATGCCGGCAAAGTTGGGCGTAAATACAGTGATGCTCAACGCCTAGTGAGAGAAGTCCGCATCAAATATGAATTTACTCAGCCAAAGTTTGCTCGCCTCATATCCACTTCCGTTGGTGCATTACGTGACTGGGAACAAGGTAGAGCTGAACCTACAGGCCCCGCTATTAAATTGATTGGAATGATTAATCGTCATCCTGATTTAATTCAAGAAATTGAACAGATGAGCGCATAATCACGCGCTCATCAAATTTAACCTCTTCACCGCCATATCAAATTCGCTTTCGCCTAATTCCGAGCCAACAAAGCCTCGTCCGGTTTTAATACACGCTGCCGGCGTACTGCCACCCCCAACAAATGCATCCAGGACCACATCACCAGGTAAGGAACTGGCGGTGATGATGTGTTCCATTAGGTCCATCGGTTTTTCACATGGATGTTTGCCAGTGTAAAACGGCACCGGCTTAAAGTCCCAAACATTGGTATAAGGCACATGCTTACTGACGTTAAACGTGCGTCTGGCCGCATTGCTTTCATCCAACAGTGATCGATATTCAGCATAAAGATCAGCATAGGGCTTCAGCTTTTTACCGATGAGCTTTTCAACGGTTTGATAGTGGTTTTCTGGAATCATGGACCATTGCGATTTACCAAACCAATGGCCGGACATTTTGCAGCCACAAGCATTGTCGACTTGTTTTTGTGTCACGCCGGCATCGATGATCGCCTGGTGAAGATAAGCTCGAATAGATTCAAAACTAAACGGCACCGGCTTCATGCTTTCAGCAAACATAATATGCTCGGTTTGGGGGAAATAACGCCGTAATGATTCTTTGCTGCAACCATTATGACGGCCTGAAGGCTTTCGCCAGATGATTTGATTGAGCATGTTGAAATGTTTTGCAACGGCTATTTCGACTTTGTTGGCCAGGTGTGGGCCTGCAAAAAAATAAAGCGATCCGGTAGGCTTTAACACTCTGGCCATCTGCTCAAGTACGCTATCTAACCAGGCAAAAAAGTCCGCTTCATTTTTCCATTGTCGGTCCCAGCTTTCGGCAACCACACGAAAATAAGGCGGATCGGTCGCGATTAAATCGATGCTGTTATCATCGAGTGTGATCAGGAGTTTTAAACAATCGGTGTTATGCAGTGATAGGTTTTCGGTTTGGTATTTTCTCACGAGTGTTCTCTTTTTCATGACACTCGTGGTGTGCTGGTTCGGGGTGCTTGACCCTCAGATGATTCATGGTTTTACAGCGTGCGCACTTTATCTGTAGCTCGATAAAAATGCCCTCACCTAATTTACGGCCACATGCCCCGCAGCGTATTTCTTTCATTGTTCTCGTTGCAGCCCTTCTAAATCTTCTCTATATTTTCTCGCATGTGCCAGGCAGTTACTTTTCAATTTAATGGTGAGCAATACACCGTCGATATCAGCCATCCTCGTCCGGCTTTGCCTGTGCTTATGCCTGATCAGTCGTCGAAAATGTTCCCCTGGGGCCGTCATTCCAATCAACCAGGAACGCTGCCTTTTGGGTTTACCGCTAAGCGTGATGCGGTGCTGGCTGGCCGTTGGGATAAATGGTTCCCGCGTCGGGTGTTGATACCCAATGATGCCTATATGCTGCTCAACTTTGAGGGCAAGCCAAAGTGGTATCCCAATGCGATGAAAACGCACCTGGTCGGGCTTATGGCCAAAAACCCTGAAACGAATGAACGCCGCGTGTATGTGGTGGTAGAAGAACCGGATATTGTGTTGGCTGATTACCATGACATCAGTCCTGTTTCTGCCGGTGTGTCGTATCGGTGATCATCATTCTGCTATGCCATCAATGCGGCCCTTAATGGCCGTGGTCAGTGTGGCAATGTTGGTCACCTGTGAAGACTGCGTAATTTGCCCTGTGCTGGGGTGTGTATGTTGGGCCAATATTTCAGCCAGCTCAATCACGAGCTGAGCTAAATCACTCATTAAACGCAAGCCGTTTTCCTCGCTGGTCCCTATCCAGCTTTTGGGGGCTTGGAAGTGGTTTTTTGTACCGGCTTCTAGCGTGTTGTCTTGGCCTGCTGTCACCTTATTACTTGTGCCAATGTTGCTTTGCATTTTGCCAATGGTTTTCACCAGGGCATCCGCTTTGGTCGTCAGCCTTAAGTGCTTAACAGCGGATAAATCCAATATCCCGCCCGACTGAACCACAATGGCGCCAAACGCTTTGATGGTTTTAATCGCGCCAATAATCTCGGTGTCATTGGTGGCCGTTTCTTTGCTGGCTACGTGATAGGTTTCAACAATCGACATCGCCTCAATGAATCGTTCGAGAGATTCTTCATTGATGGTTAAGTCTGTTTTACGCTCCCAATTGCCGTCCTTATCTACCCGCTGAAATGAAGCTGGGTTGTGCTGCCAGCGTTGTTCGCCACGCTCGACCGCTGGCATGGTGAGGCCGTTGGGTAACACACTGCGAATAAAGGGCCGCTGCGGTGAACCATAAGCAAAAGCGAGCTCCACCCAGGTGCCATCCTCTGGAAAAGCGAATTGTCCCATTTCATGACCGGCCACAGGTAACGACATGATTACATCGGTCAGGATGTCCCACTTGGGATCAGGCTCGCCATTTTCGGTTAACACCTGCACATCGACCGCATATTTAGGCCGAAACTCATCACAGATATCGGTCGTTTTTGGCGCTTCACGCACACCGACCACCTGGCCAAACATCGGCAAGTGATAACCAGCGAACAGCTCGGGGAAAAGCTTCATCAGGATGCGCTTCATTAGCTGTTCCATACCAGCTCCATGTGATTCGCTTTGAGGGTGATTTCACTCAGCCTGTTGCCATTGATACGCATACCAGGACGCAGCTGCGGCATGATGGCTACCCGAGCCGAGTTGGTCGCCTGCTGCTGATCAAACAACTTTTGTGGCAATGAGATATTTTTCATCTGCGCCCAGCGCGAATCGGCCCAACTGCCGACATAAATCACACCATTGCCCTGCTGCTGCCAGAGATAGTCGGGAATATTAAACACACGCCCCAACATGGCCATCATTTGATAGCCACTGCCTAAGTGGAAAAAGTGCGAGACTTTGGTATTCGCATAGGCGATATCGGGCGTTGAAAAGTTTAATCCGGTGAGTTTATTCACCTCGGTTAAGACCTCGCGCAATGTCACATGGCGAAGCTGCAGCGAGATATCATGAATTAATGCCGCTGATAGCTCACGGCAAAAGCATTTCACCCGCTTATCACCGATGGGGACCACGCTATCCACAAAGCCAATAAACCAGCGCTGCAGGGCGGGTTGTTGGCTATAGCCCACTTCATACGTAACCAGCTTGCCCTTTTGGATGGCATCATTAGCCACCAAGGTTAATATGGCTCGGCCTGGTGTGTTGAGTTCGGCACGCACCTGGTCCTCAACCAATTGCTGAAGCACGCCATTAACGGAGACTTGTTTGATTAAACGCATCAGGCCGTCTCGCTATCTGGTAAGTGTTTATCAATAAAGTTGAGAATATTTTCAAAGCTGGTTAGCTCAACTTGATCAGGCACGGCGGTGTCTTCCTGCAATACGGTATCGCCGGTCGCGACCTGGTCAGTGACCGTTTTGGCTTCCTGGCGTGATTCTTTTAATTCAGGCACCGAGCGTACTTCGGTCAGTTTGAATGACACGGACCATAAGTTGAGTGATTCATCTTCGCTGGCACTCAGATCCCCCTCAAATTTCACCTGGCGAATGCCCATGCCTTCAGCCGTGATATTCACAATCGTATAAACCATGCGGTTGCCAGATGTGTCTTTGGCTTCAGCCAGCCTGACGACTTGCTGCAAATGAGCCTTGTCTTTAAATGGGATCTTGTAACGCACAGAAAGTTGTTTAGGTTTG
>NZ_DIAC01000107.1:15316-20047 GCF_002414625.1 Methylophaga sp. UBA5088
CCGTTTCAGCCGTATCGGTGTAGCTGGTTTGGCCACTTAAATCCGCGCCGGCCATGGTTAATGTGCTGGAGACTTTGAAGTCTTTGCCATTTAGCTTTTCACCACCTAGCCTTATGCTCATGCATCCTCCGGCATCATTTCACGTAAATAAGCGAGATCAGCTGGCTGACCGATGAACGCCATCAAGGCGGTATAGGCATATTCATAACCAGGGTGACCAATTTGTATCTGGTTTGCGATATCGCTATCAGCATAAAATCGCCACCCAGCACCACCAGTTAAGTCAGGCAAAGCGGCATCGATGGCACTATCAAACGCAGCCTTTTGACTTTCAAAACTAGTTAATGCCGCTAAGGGATCACTATTGGTTAAGCTGCTGGCCGCCGCTTTGGCCTGTTGGCTGAGTGCCTTTTTCATACGGGCTTTAATGGTGGGTACCGCATTCAGTTTTATGCCGGCGGTGACCACTTCCGCATCAACCAGCTGCATTTTGTCTTGCTGCAAGTTGGTCAGCTTTTCAGCGTGACGTTGCCATTGTTCAATTTGTTTTAGCGGGAACACACCGGCCATGCTTTGGCATTGGCTGGCCAGGTCTTTCACGCTGCCAGCGGTAAACGCCAAAACAAACACCGCCGGCACCGGTTGCGCGCTGAGTTTGTTCACCAAGGCCGTGACCGCGTTGGGAAACGCTAACCAAGTATTGGTCCCACTGCCCTCTTTCGCGCCCAGCGTCCATGGGGTGATGGTTTCCACCGTCACATTACCGCTTAAGCCACTGGCATCGGATATCGGTGTGTGAAGTACCACCGGTGACCAATTAGACATTGTCACGCTTCCATTGCTCATAGCCGGACACTAGATTGGTCGGCATGCTGTATTGCCCACGGCGATAAGGTGGCACGCACTCAAAATCACGATAAAAACCGCGATAAAACTCATCGATCGTGGTGAAGTTAAACACCGGTATTTTCACTTGCTTGTGTCCAACCACATCATAAATCGGGATTGTTTGAGTGACGGTTATTTTCACTATTCCGCCTCATAAATCATGGTTAAAGTGAGGTAAGGCCCATACTCAAACGCCAGCCAGCCAAACAAGCGCACTAGCAGATAAAACACCACGGCCACCACACTGGCCAGCCAGTGTTGATAGCTACTTAAGCGTTTAGCATCACGCAGCATGGCCTTGAAAAATCCCTTGTCGGCGGCTTTTCTGTCACTAGGTGAACCACCACGACTATAAGCAAAGTCATGCCGGCGGCATGAAGCCTCAAAAAACCAGCCAAACAGTAAATTGACCAACCAATCAGGAAACCAGGCAGGGCCGCAACCATTACCAAAGGTGTGTTTTTCTGACTCGCTTAGCTCAGCCCATCGAACAGGCGTGAATTGGCAGTTCATCAGCTAAAGTCCACGATAATGGCGTCAATATCGGCCTGAGTAACATCGGGTTGTTCGCTGTCTTCATGCTGAATTTGCAAGGCATAAAGCTCGTCTTCATACGCCTGCTTTTTACCCATAGCAGGAAACACGATGTCTTTGTATGTAGTGGCATTGGTGATGATGCGGCCCACTAATGTGGCTTTATCCACCGAGGGGCGATTGGCCACAATGTAATCAATGCCAGGCGTTAAAGCGGTGTTATCCGCTTGCCAGGCTAAGGCCTCATTTTCTTGGGTGAGAAAAGTCGATATTTCCTCTTGTGTGTAGGTGGTGGTGATGGCCTGCACTGCTGCCTGAAAGCCGTTTTTAATCTCAGTGTTTTTAAGTTGAGCGGCATCAGTAAATACAAAAGGTGGCTCTGGTTTGGTTAATGTCCATGACTCGTCAGGCTCAATACCTAGCTCAGATATTTCTTGCTCATTGCCATTTGCGTCATAGCCAAAGTAGCCACGATGATCAGCAACAATTTTCCATTCGCCCTCTTTATGTGAGCGTGGCACCGTGCCATTTTCATCGGTAAACACGGCGCATTGATTTTCTTCAACTTCAGGAACTGTGTCCGGTGTGGCATAGGCTGGGATTAGAAATTGACCGTCGTTCTTTGGATCAGCATCAGCCTTTCCTGGATTTAAAGGCTCGCCCGTTTTTCGTGAGTAATGTGTGATATCCATTATTAACCTCTGATTAATATGCGCGTACTAAAGCCATACCCGAAATACTTCGGGGTCTGTTTTGGTCAGCAGTGGGGACAGTCAGTGATGCATCAAAAGCGAGTATGTCTGGGCTATTACCGCTGCCATTCACACCGCCATCGATATTTCCTCCAGACGTAAACGCACCTTCGAAATCCAGCAATCTTGATTGTGTTAATACACTAGCCGTAATGTTCCTAATTGCATCGCCTTGGAATGAACCAATAGCCCTCCCCACATCGACACCACGACCATCATCCCAGGCACGCCAAAATTCACCACGCCAATCAGGTATCGTGAAGGTGGTGGAACCATCCCCATCACCGTAGTAACCGGCATAAGCTTCAGGGTCGCTATCCTTAGTGGCTTGTGTCACAAAGTTGCTAACTGTCTGAGCATAGGCCCACAACAGTGGGTATGAGGCACGTACTAGTTCTGCCCCGTTACGTTTTAAAAATCCCGTTGGTACCACATCACCATCCATGATCAGCAAAGCACCAATCGGGTAATCGATGGCCGTTTTTGCTTTATATAAAGCGTTGGCTTCGGCTTCGGTGAGGTATTGAGGGTGTGGGTCTTCATCCAACAAATGCTGAGAAAGGCCGTCACCATCTACCCGTACATCGGTCACATCGCCATTGGCTGCAATATCACTGATTTTGGTCAGGTAATGATTAAAGCCATTGCCATCGGTGTAATCGTTATGACTAACCGCATCAATCACAAAGTCGACCACCGCCGTCATATCGGATATATCACCCTGCAGTGACACATCAAGCCAGACTGATTTTGGCCCCGTGGCGGTGACTTGTTGTGTCAGTGTTTCAGCAATGCGAATGCCGCCGACATAGCCCACGCCTGGTAACACGTTATACGTGGATGACGTGCCAACTCGTTCAACTTTCCAGCCATCACTAAGAAAACCTTCATGGCCATAAATGTCATAGTTGGATAAGCGCTCACGCTCATCGATGCCGTGCAGGCGTGCATTAAAATCAATCTGCCATGTTTCAGCCGGTACCGCGATGGCCGTGGTGGCCTGAATGCCCGAAAAGGCGATCAGAAAATTACGCGTCAGGTTATTGCCTGGCACCGCCCCCGCTGTTTTTCGCTTTTGGATAAGCGGCGTATAGGTCACGGCAACCAGTACGCCTTCATCATCAATCAGCCCAACCCAGTTAAAGTCATAGTCACCTATGGCGCTATCCATCACCAGGGAATACACAACCTGATTGGTATTGACATAGCCCTGTTTGGTCACCGGTAGCGTGTCCCGAATGTTTCCCGCTGCCGGCATAGCTTCTACCCGATTAACCGGCTCGTTATTTACGTCAAGGCCATCAATGTTGGCCAGTACAAAGTGGGTGATGTTGAGCGTTTCGCTGTTGCCTTGTTTATTGGCAATTTGGTTTTCGCCGCTGATGGTTATAAAGCCCATTTCAAGCCCCTTATAGTTTTGCAATGTCGAGCGACCAGGCGTTGCCTGTCGCGTTGTTTTCAATGGTGTTATCTGCCCACCATGGCGCGATGGTTTGTATCGCGGTATCAAACCACCAGGTATGACCGGTGGCTTTGACGCTAATACCCGTTTGAATAGGTGTAATCACAGTGAGCTGATAACGTCGGCAGGTACGTCCGTACTTTTGAATAATGCGGTTTAAAAGCTCGGTATTCTCGGAAAGCTGGCTATCGGATAAATGCACCAAAATCACGTCCCAATCCACCGGATCGACGCGTTCTTCTATTTCCACATACCCAATGCCAAGGCGTTCAAAAATACGGATAAAACCGGCTTTGCTGCCAGCATCCTGGGCATTAATCAGGGCGAATTTCACCCGCTTTCGGTAAAGGTCTAATGGCTCGGTGGTGAAGCGTTCAATGTCACGCTGCCAGGCCAACAAATCGAGCATGCCAGGTGTGCAGGTGAGCGGGTCCATTTGGTCCAGTGGCCAGCGCAGCCAGGCTTCAATTTTTGACCAGTAGTTAGTGGCTGCTTTGGTGAGTGCTTCGGTTTGCTCGGCACTAATCCAGAATGGCAGCTTAATATTCAGCATTATTCTGTCTCCTGGATGTTAACGATTAAGCTGGTTAAACGTGGTATCCAAAGCTCGGTCACAATGTCGTCGAGTGAATAATCCACGCTATGAATACCCGTAAACTGGTTGTGCAATTCGCGGTCGAGATTGGAAAAGCTGAACCGGCTGAAAGGTAAGGTCAGCGTCGGTGAAAACTCGCTGTTTTCACGAAAGGCCGCATTCACAAAATCACGCACATTCGCTTGCAGTGTGGTCACCGCATCACAGCCCAGCCCTTTTTTGTGCCACACAGTCACCACCAATGACACGGTTTGCTCGGGCATTTGAAACACTTGCAAATCATCACCATGGCCGTGATTGCCGTCATCAGTGATATAGGTATTAATGTCTTCCAGGTATTGCGCTACCGGTGCAGCAAAGTCGAACAGCACAAACGCGTTGGCTGTGCCTGGTCCTCGTGGTGCGTCATGTTCAAACCAGATGGCATCGACCGTTACCCCTGGAAACTCTGAAATTAACGCCCGATACACACTATCGGTATGAAAATCTGAGGCGGTACC
>NZ_DIAC01000107.1:20153-26343 GCF_002414625.1 Methylophaga sp. UBA5088
CCATTGGCACCGGTAAAATGGAGTAATAACCAGCGGCCAGGTTAAATGCAGAACCTGCCTCCACGGCTTTAACGGGTACACGCACCGTACTTAAACCCGATAAAAAGCTGGTCGCCTGGGTGACTTTGACCTGATACACCTTGCCATTTAAGGTCGGCGTTTGAACGATGGTGTCTTTCGGTATAGTGACGCTCGTGCCAATTTCGCCACGGGTAAAGGTGATTTCACCTGTGGTGAAGGTTTCATCTTTTCTGGTCAGGTTGACCGCATCAGCCAGTAGCTCGACCGCCCAATCAAATACCGCTGTTTTTAAAAAGGCATTCGGCAATACCGTTTCAATTAAAAAGTTAATCAGCCATAACACGGGCTTAGTCACTAAGGCCGTGATAACACGCCAGAACGGGCTATAGTCACTATCATTGCTGATGGTGCTGCCGGCGTTGGTGACTTCTTCTTTCCAGGCCGCATTCAATTCCGCTTCGGTCGTCGGTATGCCGGCATCAGAAACGATTTGTTTAAAATCCACATCGGCCATTAGCTTGTTACCTCAAGGCTGGTGCTGCCATATTTGTAAGTAGTGGCAGTGATAAAAAAGGTTTCGGTGTCGGTGCGGGTGATAGCGACGGTGCCAGGAATCAATCGCTCGTCCGTTTCGATAAACAGCACGAGTTTCAGCATTTTTTCCTGAATCTTGCTGCTGCTACGCTCGCCAATCATTTCCACAAGCAAGCCCGAATCACGCACCATGTGCTTGATATCCTGAGTGATGCAGGCTTTGTCATAAATAAGCTGCGGCTCGCCGGCAGCATCCAGGACCACATCATCATCAACAATCAATAAATCGACGTAATCCGCCATATCAGCCACCCATAAACGCGAGTTCGTCACGCAGCGTGTTGCCGTTGACGCTTGGGCCGTAGTTATTGACCACCACATCACCGATACTGCGTGTTTGCGAGTTGTTGGCATTGGTAATACGTTGCATCACCCCGCCCTGGCTGCTGAGTGATTTATTGACATCCAGGCTTGGCGGTGGCGCGATGGGTTTTGGTGCTTTGGGTCCGTCACCAATGTTGATGCCTGGGATCATATTTACCTTGTCGATAATCCAGTCCATGCTTTCACCGACAAAAGCCATCGGGTCGAGCGTGCCTAGCCAGTTTTTAAAGTTGCCCCACCACTGTGGCAGTGCATCCCATGCCGCTAATACACCATCGACCATGCCGAAAACGTTCAACGTGTCCATAAACTGGCCAGCCCATTTACCGAGCGCCCCGGTCCATTCATCCCAATAGATAATGGCAGCGGCCACAATGGTCACCAGTGCGGTGATGCCCAGCACAATCCAAGTGATCGGGTTCGCGAATAACGCCGCAGTAAAGCCCCAAACAGCCGGAATGAGCTGTAAAAAGGCAAACTTCGTCATCAATAACAGTGTTTTGATTAATGTCAGGCCAGCACCCCAGCCGACCATTAAAAAGCTATTAATGCCCACCACAATCGATAAGGCTGAAACTGTGGCAATCAGGCCAAAAATGACCAGGCCGGCGCCGCCCATATATTTCGTGAGTGTGGGGAACATTTCAGACCAGCGCAGCATGCGGTTAGCTACATCACCCAACAAACCAAGAACGGGCGTCAGCATGGGAATCATAGCCCTACCCAGTACCGTTTTCATGGCGTTCATGGCCTGCGTACCCATTTCAAACGGATCGCGAATTTCTTGTGCCATTTGAATGGCTTTTTCCATGCCTTTTTGCTGGCCTAGCTCCTGGATATTTTTATTGAGGCCATCCACATCGCTAGCCAGTAACTTGATAAGTGAGACGGCCTCTTTAGTACCAAAGGCTTTTTGCAGCATGTCGGATTCGGCGACCGTATCAATCTCGCCAAACTGGCCTTTAATCGCGTTGAGAATATCGACCATCGGCAGCATTCGCCCCTGGCTATCGGTAAACTGTAGCCCCAATGCCTCTTGGGCTTTACCCACGCCCGATAAAAACGCGCGATATTTAGTGGCCGACTCCGAACCGGACATGGTGGACTGCAACTGGCCGAGTATGGCCATCTGTTCATTCATGGCCACGCCATTACTGGTCGCTTCAGCGCCTAAACGACCAAACGC
The DNA here is from genome assembly GCF_002414625.1 of Methylophaga sp. UBA5088. Lineage (NCBI taxonomy): Bacteria > Pseudomonadati > Pseudomonadota > Gammaproteobacteria > Thiotrichales > Piscirickettsiaceae > Methylophaga > Methylophaga sp. UBA5088. The sequence continues at coordinate 22,279 of NZ_DIAC01000107.1, forward strand.
CGCCGACATTTCGCCACCGGTGGTTTTGAATATCTGCACGGCTGCCGCTGTTTGGCCTGCCAGCATTTCTACCCACTGGCCTTTGCCCATTTCATCCGCACCATTTTTAAAAATGCCATACATGGTGCCAACGTAATCGGTGATGGTGGCCGCGTCGGCCTTGGTGCCTTTGGCTAGAATGTTACTGGCATTAGTAAAGGTGGCTAACTCATTCCCCACCAGACCGCTAATAGCCGATTGAATGTCATACGAGCTACGCACAAAGTCAGCGGCTGACTCGCCATATTGCATGCTAAATTTCAGCGAGGTGGATGTGAGTTGTTTTAATGTTTTATCAGCAACATCAAGCGATTTCACTTCACCTAATGCCCGATCCATTTCTTTGGCAGGTGTTAGCAAATTATCCAGGGCCGCACCGGCCCCCCATATTCCCGCCGCGCCATAGCCGATTTTTTTATAACCGTCTTGCACTTTGGTGGTCATGGTATCCATTTGCGTCATGATCTTGCCGGCAGGGCCAGAGGCCATGTCGGTCAGTTTCACAATAAAATCGAGGTGTTGTAATGCGTTCACGTTGCTATAAAGCCTTTTGGATGCCTGCTGCGACGGCGTTGCTCATGTTTTCCCAATAGCGTTTTTCCAGATATATCGCTTCGCCCATGGTGTCTTCATTAATCGGTTGCCCTGGCAACCAGTGATGCACCAGGCATGTCACCTGGTGCAATCCGTTTTGTTCTATTTGCTTTGCGAGTTGGTCGGCTTTCCCAGCGTGACTTTCACCGCGCTCGAAAACTGTTTATTGAGTTCACCTGCGATTTGTATGCACAAAAAGCCGTTCGGCTTACCATCAATCAACACAACCTCTTTCAGCTCATCTTTTTGCTCCGGCTTGATGGTTTGCATAAGCAAGTTATAGCTAGGCGCCACTTTGTCTTGTGCATCAATTGAGTTGATATAACGGTTGGCATCATCCACGCCAAAATCAAAATCAAAGTTCTGATCGTTTAGTGAAAGTGTGGTTAAAGGCATGGTTTAGTCCTCGTTTTTAGTTTTAGAAAGTTGTTTTTTGAAAACGTATTTTTCGTACCACTTCTGCAGGCCTTCTTCGAGCATGAAAATCAGCCTGGACCCCATGTGGCCAGAAACGGCAATCATGGCCGCAGCCAACATCGGTGGAATCTTTGCCGCTTCACATAAAAAGAAGGTGATAAGCCCTGCAAATGCCGCGGTTACAATCTCCCCGACCAATTCTGTAATCGAAAAGCGGGCAATCTTGCCCATACGACGCTTGCGGATATAACTCACTACACCGCCCATAATCGAAAGTAGAAACACCCAGGAATACGTTATTAATGGGTAAGCCGTTGGGTCTTTCTCAATCATTCGCTCTGTTCCTTGTTGTTCACTGAGTTCCACCAATCGATTAAGGCGTTGCATTGGTTTTTGGCCTTGTTGTACTGGTTGACGGTGCCGAGCCCGTAGTCGATGAGCTCGGCTTCTGTAACGGTGGAAGGTCGGGTATCGGTATCAGCATCGATATCGGTGGTTTCGGGCATGTCGTCACGGGCGGCACTGTTGAACAGCCGCACAGTGCCATTAGACAGATTGCAATCACTGTCTTTTTGCTGAATAACCGGCACATACTTCGGCACCTCTTTGGTAATGGTTTTGTAAACAATCTCGGTCTTTTTTTGCTTTTCAATCAGCTCCAGTTCCTGCTGACGGTCCTTTTCGTATTGTTCGTCGGCATCTTCCAGGGCTTTGGATATCGCTTTTGCCATTTCAGCCTGAACGCCCCTATCGCGGTAGTCGTAGCCCACAAAAAAGCTGGCAGAACAGCTTGCTGCAAATACCGCGATAATCAGCCAGTTCATAGCTGTTCTTCCGTGAGCAGCGTGTAGCTAAACGATGGTCCATACATCGATGCTGATTTCTTGGCCAGAGCCATTAACAAATCAAAATCACATGGATCAGCTAACACCTGGCAGCCGGCAGACCATTTATCCACCTGCAGCGAGATGTTATTCACGCCGGCACGGTGCAAGTTAATGCCGAATAAGCCCTCATCAATGCTGGTTTCGGCCATATCCAAAGCCGTATCGCTATCATTGTCTCGATAGACCTTCATCGGTTTACGTTGAACCAGGGCGTTGTATTTCGCCTGGTGAGGACCAATCTGCCACACCCCCCGATAATGACCAGGCACCACAATCGCCGTGCCATCTAAATTAAGCGGGTTTTCACGGTAAAACAGACCAGGATCGGTCGTGGCTGGAAACACATGCATCACTTGCTTTTTGTCCAGCTCGTACAGCACCACAATCACATCATTAAACGTGTTGGCATCCGTATCATGGCTACGCACACCGATAATGTTGAGGTTGTAATCACCCTTAAAAAACGGGTAATCGTGCTTTTTCAAGGCATCAGTGATGGTCTTTGTATTGAAGCTGTTCATGCTTCTTCCTCAGACTCGATGCTGCTGACTTCAACCAACTGCACATCACGGCCTAATAGCTTGCTGATGCGTTGCTGTTCCAGTTTTTTGGCAAGTTCTTCCTGTGCAACGATGGCATCAAGGCGAATCAATTGGCGCTGTATGGTCAATACCTGGATATGTTTTTCCAGCTCTTTGATGCTCATGTCTTTTATTGCTTTGGCCATGTCGTCACCTATAGTTTGAAAATTTTATTCACGCCGGCATCCCAATTCAGGTTGATGTCGCCGCCATTGGGTGGAATCGGTAAATCCGCACTTTCATCGTTGTAAGCAATCAAACGCGAGGTGGCTTCGTTTCCTGTGTCCTGGTACAAAGCAATCGCTTCAATATCTGCACCGGTGACTTCCTGAAACACCACGTTCGCTGCACCGGCCACGCCTAATGCTTTGGTTTTACTGGTTAACGCATCACTTATCGATACACGCGCTGCAGCGGGAATATCAGCCAGAAATTCATCTGCATCTATGCTCACGCTGTAATTAGCCGTATCAATGGCCACCACTTTGATGATGTCGGCATCCCAATCGATGTCGCCGCCTAGAAAACCTTCACGGCCTTTGCCGTATAAACTTGCTGTCATAACGTTTACCGCCTAACTTTTGCTTGAATTAACTGTTCCCAAGTGGCGGTGAGTCCTTCGCCCTGGGCCACGATGTGTAATTTGTAACGCTTGCCTTCTTCTAAGGGTGTGTCCGGTGCTAATAACGCCCGATAGCAGCCGTCTGATTCCTCAACGTAATGCAGCGTGATGGCATCCGGTGTCACCACAGATACGCCTTTTGATGTGTGCAACGTCGCCACCACATTCGCTGTGTTGATGTATTCATCTGTAAAGACGTTACGCAGCCCACGAAGCTCAATCGTGTTGGAATTTGCCAGCAGGAAAACATTCTCAGTGGCCAACGTTCACCTCCACCACGCCTAAAATTGGCGGACCAGTGAAAATGTCGGCGTTCATGTAGCCTGTGATTCTAGATCCACCTTTTATGCTGATAGCACCGAACGTTTCAGCCGTTTCTATGCTGTTTAGCCTTAAAACATGGTTCACATTTTCAATATTGAACGGCTGCACCTGTTCGCCAGGTGTAATGCCTGGCACGCTGAAATTGACTAGACCAGTTGAGAAGTGAATATCACCCAGCGATGACGACTCGTTGATAAAGGCAGCCGAGAAGCTAACAGCGCCAGGTGATAACACCGGTAAACCCACAAACTCTTGAGAAGGAATGGACACAAGAGAGACATTCGAGCCGCCAACAGAGAAAGTGGGGTTCGGCACCACGGCATCCCCCTCGATGCCAGGCACAGAAAACGAAACCGCACCAGGTAATAATTCAATATCACCCAAGGCTGATTGACTCAGGATGGATGACAACGCCAGAGAAACGGGACCAGGTGAAAGCGTGATCACCCCCGCTGACTCAGACGAACCGATACTATCCACATTGAATGATTGAGTCGGTGCCGGTGTGTTGGTTTGTCTAATCCAGATAGGCGATAACATTACGCGGCCTCCAGGAATTGGTATGGGTTTATGTGGAAGTCATTCAAAGACAAATTGCCAT